>CAYGFI010000011.1:36489-58860 GCA_964349045.1 uncultured Chitinophaga sp. | reverse complement strand
ATGAGGGATTGTTTCAATTCCTTTATAAAAATGTTCCACCGGATAGTTTTCATTCGGAGAGTGAATCGCGTCAGAGTCGAGTCCGAAGCCCATCAGTATTGATTTAATTCCAAGAACTTCCTCAAAATCCGCAACGATAGGAATACTTCCCCCACTTCGTGTCGGAATGGGTTTTAACCCAAAAGTTTCTTCAATAGCTCTGCTTGCGGCAATAAATCCGGGAGTGTTGATGGGTGAGACATATCCTTCTCCACCATGAAGACTTGTTACTTTCACCTTTACTCCGGCCGGTGCAATAGATATAAAATGATCTTCAAAGAGTTTATCCGTTTTCTTAGACTTTTGATTTGGAACGAGTCTCATCGAAATTTTTGCATAAGCTTTCGAAGGAAGAACTGTTTTGGCCCCCTCTCCGGTATAACCCGACCACATACCGCAAACGTCAAGAGTTGGGCGGATACCTGTTCTTTCAATAGTAGAAAAACCCTTTTCTCCAACTATATCTTCAATATCAAGCGCCTTCTTATAATTGTCCAGGTTAAAAGGCGCTTTGGCCATTTCTTTTCTTTCTTCATCGCTAACCTCAATCACATCCTCATAGAAACCGGGAATCGTAATCTTATTATTCTCATCTGTGAGTGATCCGATCATCCTGGCAAGAACGTTGGCCGGATTTGCAACTGCTCCACCATAAAGACCGGAATGAAGGTCTCGGTTGGGTCCGGTTACTTCCACCTGAAAATAACTCAGACCCCGCAATCCCACCGTTATGGATGGAATAACACCCGAAATCATAGTTGTATCAGAGATCAGGATGATATCGGCTTTTAAAAGTTCCTTGTTCTCCTTGCAGAAATCTTTCAGACTAGGTGAACCTATCTCCTCCTCCCCCTCTATCATAAACTTAATATTGCATGTTAAAGTACCGGTCCGGTTCATGATCTCAAAAGCTTTTATATGCATGAACATCTGTCCTTTATCGTCATCGGCGCCACGGGCAAATATCTTACCATCCCTTACCTCCGGTTCAAAGGGAGGCGATTTCCATAGATCAAGAGGCTCGGCAGGCTGCACATCATAATGTCCATAAACCAATACAGTTGGCTTGGAATCATCAATAAACTTTTCTGCATATACTACCGGGAATCCCCTGGTCTTTTTAAGCTCTGCTTTATCTGCCCCGGCTGCCAAAAGTGCAGATCTGATATATTCTGCAGCTTTTATCATATCCTCTGCGTACTCGGGTCGGGCACTTACTGAAGGAATGCGAATCAATCCGAATAACTCCTCAAGAAACCTGTCTTTATTTTGCCCGATATATGATTTGTATATACTCATTTTCTCATAATTTTAAATAAAGTGCAATATTATGTAAAATAGAATCTGCAATACATGAGTTGTATCATGTTAAGAAACAGGGAGGAAAGTAATATGTTCGGGAAGTGATATTTTGGTACTCTAATAAGTTCATGAGAAAATATTTAAGTTATGTTATTGTATATTAAGTTGTTTCTCATGGAACCCTCATGTATTTTCATGTCCTTGTTGTGTACGTCAGTGCATGAGGGTTTCATTCTTTCATATTGATTTGAAGCGCTTGTTCAACGATTACAAGCTCTTTAAAAAATCCCTCTCCATAAGCCCTGATTATAGGTTCTTTCAGAAACCTGAATATTGGGGTTCCGGTTTTCTTTCCCAAAATTGTTGCGGGTTTACAAACTTGCCAGGTATGGTAATTCAGTGCAAACAGGCTACCTAAACGGGTAACCCTGATGGGATACAAATGACAGGATACCGGTTTACGAAATGATGTCTTTCCTTTGGACCAGGCAAGTTCAATACCGCATTTTGCAATCCCGTTTTCGAAAACGGTATACGCGCATTCCTTACCATTATTTAAGGGGGTTACCCAGTCACCATCACCATCGCTGACCCATTTCCCTACTTTCTCAACAGCTTGTCTGCCTTCTTCCGAGATCTCATCCTTAAAATTGATATATTCCTTTTCCAGAATTTCCCTTTCATTATCTTTCACCGGGGCTCCGGAATCACCCTGTACACAACATGCTCCTTTGCAGGCGCTTAGGTTGCAAACAAACTTTTTTTCAAAAAGATCGAGGCTTACCAGTTTGTTATCTATCTGTATCATTTTGTTTTGACATTCAGTGGGGAAAATTAGGGAAATTAACTTTAGGTAAAAAATAAAGTAGACATATTGGTGGATGGGAAAATGGGTGAATGGGTGAATGGGTGAATATGATTCGGGAGGGGAGTGTTCATGAACTAAAGGAGGATCTTGCTCATTCACTTATTAACCCATTCACCCTTTTACTAAGCTTCCCCCTTGTTAAGACATTTGAAATATCTATTTTTGACCCTTGTTAACATTGCCCTTCTCATGAAAAAAAGATGGTTCATATTTGTCTTCGCCGCAATATCAATCACCGGATCCAGTCAGGTCCGCCTTCTGGAACGTACCGATCTGCTCGAAAAGATAAAATCCGAACTTCACTATACTTACAGCACTGATTTCGATAAGGCCCGGGATGTACTGAATGAATTACGAAAAGATATTCCGGGTCATCCTGTTATCTCTTTTATGGAAGCTCTTGTAATATATTGGGAGAATTTTCCCCTGACTCCTGCCAATCCTATGTCAGATCAATTTATAGCCTTGCTGGAGGAAACCACGGTACAAGGTCAGAGAATGCTCGAAAAAGATCCCGAAAACCTTGAAGGTTTATTCTTTGATCTTTTTGCCAGGGCTTTGTTTTCTGAATACTGGGCTGATAATGGTAAACCCAGTAAGATTTTCCCCTATCTTAAATCCCTTTACCGTCAAACCTTGAGAGGGATGGAAGTACAAGACCAGTTTAAAGAATTTTATTTTACCAGCGGACTTTACAATTATTACATGGAAGCGTATCCGGAAAAGCATCCTACCTACAAGCCTATAAAAATACTGTTTCGTCCCGGCGATATGAAAAAAGGACTCATTCAACTTAATCATTGCGCCGAAAATGCGATTTATGTAAGAAATGAAGCACGGTTCTTTCTCATGCATATCTATATGAACTACGAATCAAATCCCCTGAAAGCTTCAGAATATGCGGGCGGACTCTACAGGGAATTCCCGATGAACCCTTTGTATGCGGGAAAATACGCGGAGATACTCATCTATAATAATAAATATGCGGTTGCCGATATTATTGTTAATAACCTGTCGAATTTTCCGGGTGAATTTTCAGAAATGCAATATCACCTGTACAAAGGGTTGCTTGACGAGAAATACAGGAAAAACTTTGAATCGTCCTTTACCGAATATAATAAAGCATTGCAAATTGCTGAGAAATACGGTGAAGCAGGTTCAAACTACACTGCACTTGCATGGATGGGCCTGGGAAGATATTACAGGTCCAAAAAAAATTATTCTTCTGCAAACCGTTATTTCAGGATGGCTGAAAATGTTACAACGTATGACTTTATAATAAATGACAAATAATCAGTACAGCAGGATGAGAAACCTAAGTGTGGAAGATGTAAGAAATAATCCTGAATTCGTGCTAATCAAAGAATTACGATTTAATGAAATTCTGATGTTTGTGCTCGAAAATATACGTTTAATCAATGCTTACTCAATCTTTTATTTATTCTATAACCTGATATTTATTAGTTTTCTCGCTGGTATCGCAGCGTTTGGTTTTATGGAAGAAACCTTATCTTTTAAGCCCTTTCTTTCCTGCATGGGATGGGGATTTCTTGCCGGAAGTATTCTGATAATTCCGTTCCATGAAGGATTTCACGCGCTTGCATTTCTGATGATTGGGGCGAGAAGTATTAAATTCGGAGTCGACTTAAAACAGATGATCTTTTATGCTACGGCTGAAAATTTTGTTGCCGGGAGAAAGGATTTTATCCTGGTTGCAATGGCGCCTTTCTTAATCATCAATTTATTTTCAATGCCTTTTGTCATTTATGGCGGAATTGAGTTGCGCCTTTTTATGGTTGTAATGCTTCTCCTTCACAATATTATGTGCATAGGTGATTTTGCTATGCTGAGCTTTTATAGAAGGTTTAAGGAAAAGGAGATATACACTTTTGATGATCTGGAAACCAGGACGGCATGGTTTTATGAGAGGGTGAAAAATTAAGGTGCAGCAAAAGACTTCAGTTTTGCGGCACTTCGTTTTGAATTTTTTTTAGAACATTTTATATATCTGTTTGATAACTTTACCTGAACCAAATATGGCAAACATCACATTAAAAGGCAATCCGGTACATACCATCGGAAATCTTCCTGCAACAGGAACTACCGCGCCCGATTTCGAAATTACCAAAACAGACCTTTCAGAAACCCGGTTATCAGATTATGCCGGCAAACGTCTGGTATTGAATATTTTTCCAAGTATCGACACCAGCACCTGTGCAACTTCCGTCCGGCAGTTCAATGCCAGGGCACAAAACATAAAAAACACAGTGGTATTGTGTATTTCCATGGATCTTCCATATGCCCACAGACGCTTTTGTGGTGCAGAGGGACTGAAGGAGGTTGTATCAGCATCTGTTTTTCGCTCACCGGATTTTGGTAAGAAATATGGGGTAACAATTACCGATGGAACCATGGCCGGACTTTTATCGCGGGCTGTTGTGGTTATCGATGAACATAAAAAAGTTATTTATACTGAACAGGTACCAGAGATTTCACAGGAGCCGGATTATGATAAGGCACTGGCAGCATTGTAACTCGTGCATCTGGCAAGTCAACAACCCGGAAATTTGACGTTGTTGCCGGGACTCTAATCATTTCTGCAGAAAAAGTGGCATTTCCCGGATCAATACCTTCACTCAGTCTGGTATTTTTTTTTCTGCCTATAATGACTTACCAGAAAAAGAATCCCTACAATCAAAAATGGAAATGTAATCATTAAAATAATACCAAGACTCATCCAGAATGATTCGTTCATCCGGTAATTGTGGATAAAAAGAAAAGGGCTAAGTCCGATGCCGATTACCGAAAAGATTATGCCCCCGATGAACTCCCATTTCCATGCTATAACAAGAATGGCAAGCAGGATAAACGATGGGATCAGGTGGATTAAAAAACCGCTTATTTGTTGCCACACAGTGAGGCCTGGTCCAAAAGCATCAGCCGCAAACATACTAACAAACAGAATCGCCAGGATACAGATGATGCGTGGCATCCAATAAAATACTCCCCGATATGTTTTCATAATGATTTAGAATTAAATTATTTCATGTATTTGGTTAACAGAATGTCTGGTCAATGAGATAATCAAAGTTATACCTTTAATTACCGATTTTCAATGCTGTTTTTTCAAAAGAATTTGTTCGCCGGTGTTTTCTGAGTGATCATAGACTTTCCGGATCAGTTAGTTACTCCCGGTCCCATTGTTCCCCTGAAACTAAGTTTATGCTTTACAAACCTCAAAGTACCAATCTTCAGGCATTAACATAAAGAATTCAGAACCAACTGCCCAAAATTCATAATTTAAATTAACTTCACTTCCAAAAATTTTAGCATGAACCGGTTTACTGCCACAGTGCGGTCTCTGCCCCCAACCTACTGGGCTGCCAATAGTTTAGAGCTTTTCGAGAGATTAGCCTATTACGGGATTTTTAATCTCCTGGCACTCTATTTCACCAACTCCCCCGAAACAGGCGCACTGGGATTCACCCAGGTTGAAAAGGGAATGATCATGGGCATTGTGAATGCCATACTGTATTTCCTCCCTGTCATTACTGGAGCCATTGCAGATAAGTTTGGATACAAAAAGGTACTGATTATCGCATTCCTGATATTGTCAAGCGGCTATTACCTGATGGGGCAAGTAAGTTCGTTCGCATCGGTGTTTATTACTTTTTTTTATGTGGCAATCGGCGCAGCTCTTTTCAAACCAATTATTTCCGCAACCATTGCCCGGACTACGAATCAAGGTAACTCATCCATTGGCTTCGGCATTTTTTATATGATTATTAATATCGGGGGATTGGTGGGTCCGCTTTTAGCTTCCGAATTGCGTGAAATAAGCTGGAATTATATTTTTCTGATGGCTTCAGGATCAATAATGATCAATCTGCTTATTGTGCTGATATTTTTCCATGAACCCGACAGGCAAAGAAATTCCGAATCCCTTCTTCGAAGTCTTGCTACCGTATTTAAAAATATTTTTACCGTTTTGCAGGATCTCAGGTTTGTAGCATTCCTGGCCATAATTTCTGGTGCATGGACCGTTTATTGGCAGTATTTTTATAGTCTGCCGGTATATATGGAACAATGGATTGATACTTCTCCGCTGTATAATGTCCTGCAATCCATATCACCGGGACTGGCAAGGGCTGTAGGCACAGAGGAAGGAATCATTCTTACCGAAAAGATTATTGCCATGGATGCCATGTTCATCGTGCTGTTCCAGGTGGTCGTCAGCAGCCTGGTGATGAGATTAAGACCCCTGCAATCCATGACGATCGGCATCCTCATTAACTCAATCGGCCTGACTCTGTCAGTACTGACACGCAATCCGTTTTTTACCCTTCTGTCGATTCTGATTTTTTCCTTCGGAGAAATGGCCTTTTCGCCAAAAATACTGGAATACATAGGAAGGATTGCGCCTAAAGATAAAGCCGCCCTGTATATGGGTACGCAGTTTCTTCCCATGGCTTTGGGAAATTTTCTCGGGGGATTTATTGCGGGGGGAGTATACACCCATCTGGCTGACAAATACCAAATGATTCGTAATTTGCTACCCCATCTGGCCGATACAGGAAATGTTACTAATGATCAATTGTTTCTTGCGGCTGCCAGGTTTTTGGAAACCGATGATGCAGGATTAAATAAGATTTTGTGGGATACTTTTCATCCCGGTCGGTTTGGCGGAGTATTGATGGGCATCGGATTTTTAACCGTTATTCTTCTTTATATCTATGACAGGTTCATGGTGTCGAAAAAGGCTTGATTTATACCAATTGATCCTGAAAAATATCAGGCAATTCGATTTCATAGAATTCCGTTTCTGTCCGAAAATGAACAGTTCCCGTACGATAAAGGGCAGTTTTCACTTTCTTATTAAAATAATATATTTATTATTTTATTGTTAATAAGTATCTTACCGGCATTGGTAAGAATTTTGAGGCTGTATTTGCCGGGATTCAATTTTATACACTCAGCATATGTTCAGACACATTTTTCTGGTGGCAGTAAGAAATGCTTACAAGCATCTGAATTATGCCCTGATAAATGTATTGGGGCTTGCTCTTGGCCTGATTAGTTTCATTTTTATCATCATCTATGTTTCTGATGAGTTGAAATATGATAAGTTTCACAAGAATGCGGAAAATACCTACCGGGTAAACCGTCTGTATAATGCCAACGATGTGGATGAAGACGCTGCCACTCTTTCTTTTCCCGAGGGAGAGGGTTTGCAGTTGACATATCCTGACATGATCAGGACCATGTGTCGCTTATTTGACCTCCAGGTTTCCACCTTGCTTTTCGAATATGTTAAAAGCGAAGATGATATCATCAAATTCAATGAAGAATGGTTCTACATGGCCGACTCTACAGTTTTTGATGTATTTACTTTTTCCTTTATAGAAGGAGATATTGAAACGGCCCTGAATCGTCCGGGAACAATTGTTATTTCCGAAACGACTTCCAAAAGGTATTTCGGACAGGAATCACCAATAGGTAAAGTTCTTCGTGTTGAGGAACAATTTTATTTTGAAATAACCGGGGTATATAAGGAAATTCCCACCCAGTCACATTTACGAATCGATTTGCTGGCATCCTTGTCAACCTTCAGGCAGCTTGGCGGAGGCAGACTTCCTCAGACATGGATATGGAATCCATGCTGGACCTACATTGTTTTGCAGGAAAATGTGAAGCCCGAATCCCTTGAGGCTAATTTTCCGCAATTCATAAAAGATAACTACTTCGATTTTAAAGATCAGGAAATTACTTTATACCTTCAACCACTGACAGATATCCATCTGAAATCACATCATGATTATGAAATGCACCCCAACTCTAACATTATCTATGTTAGAATTTTAATGGGGGTTGCCATCTTTGTTTTATTACTTGCATGCATTAATTTCATGAATCTTGCAACTGCAAGTTCAGCCGGAAGAGCAAGAGAAATAGGACTAAAAAAAGTTCTGGGCGCCAACCGCCGCCAGCTTACATTTCAATTTCTTTTCGAAGCAATTCTGCATACTACTCTGGCATTTATACTTGCAGCTTCGGTTGTGGAATTTCTGTTAAATTCATTTAATAATTTCACCGGGAAAGATATTGACGGAGGAATATTTTTCCAGCCTCAGAATATTTTTTTCGCCCTGGGATTGGTGATTATTGTAGGGTTGATTTCCGGCTCCTATCCTGCTTTTTTTCTATCCTCTCTGGATACTTCCCGTTTACGCGGAAACCTTATACAGGGAACAAAAAGTGGTCTGGCCAGAAAAGTTCTTGTAGTATTTCAATTTTCCATATCAATTGCCCTGATAATTGGAACACTCAGTGTTTACAGTCAGCTTAATTTCATGAAAAATGCCAGTCTTGGGTTCAGGAAAGATCATATAGTTGTATTGCCGGCTGTACGAAACCTCTCAGTAAATTTTGATCTCTTTGCTGAAAAACTCAAAACCCATAAGGATATTTTATTTGTTACCGGCATGGAAGATATTTTGGGTGTAAACCATAATACCCGGCCATTTTTCATTGAAGGGCATGATGAGGGGAATTTTTATTATTACCCCGCCTTTGTTGTACGAGATGAGTTTATTGAAACCTTTGATATTAAGGTAGTTGCTGGCCGGGGATTTTCAGCAGAATATCCCGATGATACTCTGAATTCCATAATGATTAACGAGAACATGGTGAAAAACCTGGGATGGACAAATGAGGAAGCTATCGGGAAAAGAATAAGGAGCGATGGGAAGGAAAAAGTAATTGGTGTATTTAAAGATTTTAATGCACTTTCTCTGCACCAACCCGTGCGGGATTTTGTAATTGATGTCATGGGAAATCCCAGGGGAGCTGCCGGTTTAACAAGATATATTGCAATCCGGGTAAATTCAGATAATTACAAGGAATTATTGAAATTTATTAAGGAATCCTGGGAGGAAATTGCTCCATCGCGTCCTTTTGAATATTTCTTTTTTGAAGATGAACTGGATGCCTTATATAAAAATGAAGATAAATTCAGCAAAATCTCCCTGCTTCTCACCATTCTGGCTTTGTTTATTGCATGCCTGGGTCTTATAGGTCTTACAAGCTTCCTGGTAGAGAAAAAAACGAAAGAGATTTGTATCCGCAGGGTTCATGGCGCCAAAGTTTCGCATATCAACGGCTTGTTATCCCGCGAATTTATAAAATTGATAGTTATTGCCAATCTGATCAGCTGGCCCGCGGCGTATTTCTGGCTTATTAAATGGCTTGAAAACTTCTCAAAGCATATATCACCGGAGTGGTATGTATTTATTGTCTCGGGTGTTGTAACACTTATTATAGCACTGTTAATTACTGCATTACATGCACTCAGGGCTTCGGTTCTAAATCCTGCTGTAACGTTAAAATACGAATAAAGTTAAGCGTAAGATCATAATCCCCGGTAATAAGTTTTCCTGCTTTAACTCAGATTGTATTGTCTGGAAAAATCTTTCATTTATCAAAGAATCTCTTGATTTAATGTAAAACCTTAATTTCTCTTGCTTTATTAAAATAATTAAGTGTATTTTTACTTTACTAAATGATAATTATTTAAAACAAACATATGGAATCCATTTCAATCCCCGGTACATTAAAAACACCTGCAATTACTTCAGATAGCGAAAAAGGAATTATTGAAATCAAAGGGAGATCAAATCCGGAAAATTCCTCACAATTCTACAAACCCCTTATCGATTGGGTAGAGAAGTATTCCATTAACCCGTCTGAGAAAACTGTTATCAATATCAGGCTTGAGCATTTTAATACAAGTTCCTCAAAATGTATCCTTGATGTATTCAAAAAACTTGAGCCAATTAAAAAGGCTGACGGCGATATATTAGTTAACTGGTATTATGAAGAGGATGATGAGGAGATGATGGAAGCTGGAGAAACCTATGGAACCATGACAGTTATTCCGTTTAAGCTGATTGGTTATTAGATAGAGCTACGTTTGGATTTGCATTTCAAAGTTAACCCGTTCCCGGCATTAAAATTTTAACCGGGAACGGGTTAATATTTACTTATCGGGTAAAATGATATTTTCCCGATCCGAGCTTTAAAAGAATATAGCCATCTTCTTGTCCAACAACCTCTATTTCTTTCAGCATTGAGAGCTTTTTTCCCCCTTCGGAAATACCTGTAACATCAACAGCAGGAATATAAACGGTTGAAATTGTATTTGCAGGAATTTCAACATTCATAAAAAGTTTATCTCCCTCCAACCGCCATTCGCTGCTTAACCTTCCGTAATAAGTTTCCAGACTTGCCGATACGATAGTAAACCCTCCCCCGATATGAGGCTTAATTGTGCTATGTTTATATCCCACCCCATCTTCATTGGTATCGATACCCGCCATAACGCGGTACATCCAATCCCCAATGGCGCCATAGGCATAATGGTTAAAAGAATTCATTCCTGCATTCTGAAAAGTTCCATCGGGTTTCTGCCCATCCCAACGCTCCCAGATCGTGGTAGCTCCGTTCTTTACCGGATACAGCCATGATGGATACCTTTCCTGAAGTAAAAGCTGGTAAGCCAGGTCGGTATAACCAAAACGGGTGAGAACATGGCAAAGATATGGTGTACCCAAAAAACCTGTGGTTAAGTGGGTTCCATAACCTTTTACATTTTCAGCCAGTCGTGCAGCTGCTTGTTCTCTGAGATTTTCGGGGAGCATATCGAAATTCAGAGCGAGAACATAAGCAGTTTGTGTGCCTGAAACGAGACGCCCGGATGGTGTCATGTATTCCTTTAAAAAAGCCTCTTTGATCCTCAAAAGTAATTGGCTGTAAAATGCCAGGTCTTCTTTTTGACCAAGAACTTCAGCAGCATTAATCAGCAGTTGAGTTGAATGAGCATAGAAGCATTGCGCAATCAGGTATTTATCTGTAACAGCAGCTTTGCCATCCCTGTCATCATCGGGACAGTAGAAAAGCCAATCACCAAAATGAAATCCGGTATCCCATAAATCATTCTTTGCTACTTTCCTGATACTTTCCACATAAGCTTTCATCGAATTATACTGCTGAGCCAGCAATTGTCTGTCGCCATAAAGAAGGTACATATTCCAGGGGATAATTGTAGCCGCGTCAGCCCAACCGGCACTATTTACAGCCCCCTGACCCAGTACATTTGGTATCACGAAAGGCACCTTACCTTCTACCTGGTCGGCTTCCATATCTAAAAGCCACCTGGAGAAAAAGTTGTTTACATTCATATTATAGGCTGCAGTACGTGCAAAAACCTGAGCATCACCGGTCCATCCAAGGCGTTCATCCCGTTGCGGGCAATCGGTCGGCACATCCAGAAAATTGCCTTTTTGCCCCCATTGGATATTATGCTGTAATTGATTAATAAGTTCATTTGAGGAGCTGAAAGTTCCGGTAGGCTTCATATCTGAATAAAGAACCACTGCTTTGAAATTTTCAGGTTTTATTTCACCGGGATAACCTTCAATCTTTAAATACCGGAAACCATGCCAGGTAAAACGAGGTTCGAAAACCTCTACGTCTCCGCCTTTCAGAATGTATGTGTCCTGTGCTTTGGCGGCGCGAAGGTTTTCGGTATAAAAATTACCGGCTTTGTCGAGGACTTCTGCATGTGATAAAACGACTTTATCACCTGCAATCCCTTTTACTTTCATGTTCACTATCCCTACAAGGTTTTGCCCGAAATCAATAACCTGTTCCCCTGACGGTGTTTTAAATATTTTTACCGGTGTGAATGTTTCATGTTTTTTCACCATCTCATTACGGGTAGCTACCAAACCATTCATGGAATAATCTGAAACCTTCACCCCACTCCAGCCTGCATCGTTATAACCGGGAGTTGTCCATCCTGACTTTTCGAGCCGGGCATCAATGATTTCCCCGTTATAAATCTCAGAATAAATAACTTCACCGGTAGACGATTTCCAGGTTTCATCGGTGATAATACTTTCTGTTGTTCCATCTGTGTAGGTAATATCAACCTGGCAAACCAGGGCAATATCTTTACCATAAAAATTTATATTATTCTGGTATCCAATAATTCCACGGTACCATCCGCTACCGGGCATAACACCAATAGCGTTTTTCCCTGTATTCAGCAATGGAGTAACATCATAAACCTGGTACTGAAGTCGTTTTTTGTATGCGGTCCAACCCGGGGTAAGGTAAGCGTCGCCAACACGTTGTCCGTTTATTTTTGCTTCATACATTCCGTGAGCCGTAATATATGCTGTGGCATTTGCTACTTTTTTGGAAAGTGTAAATTGCTTTCTCATAAGCGGACTTGGTCGCATTATTGTATCTTCAATATATCCAGGTTCAATCCATTTAGCTTTCCAATCCGATACCTGGAAAAATGCCGTCTGGAATGAGGCTTGCTGACTCCATGATGAAGCTTTTCCGTTATGATCCCAAACGCGCACCTGCCAGAAGTATTTTTTACCTGATTGTAAAGCCCTTCCTGTATAGGGAACATGTACGGATTGATCGGATTGTACCTTACCGCTATTCCAGAGGGTTGTTTTTCCCGAGGTAAGTTTAATTTCAAAAGCCGATTGTGTTACATTTCTTTGAGATGATTCGAGTTGCCAGGAAAAACGAGGTTGCGAAACATCGAGACCAATTGGATTGGTGAGATTTTCAGTTAACAGTTTTACAGGAATTACCTGGGAATTTGATTGCATGCTGATCAAAAGAATCAACAGAATGGGCAGAAGGAGTTTTTTCATAGTCAGACAGGATGTAGTTTAATTAATGGTTCAGGGAAAATGAATTTGAATTCACTTTCTCAAACTTAGGAAAAAGCAGATGGATTAGCAAATTCTTAAAAAATCCCAACATATTGGGATGAAAAGCCAAATTCCCTGGCATAGCTTTGTCATGTATAATAAATAAATCTAAATAATAAGCTCATGCACAAAATATTTTTCATATCAGGATTGGTTCTAACTACTATAATTTCCCATGCCCAGGTAAATGACAGTTCGGGGATTATTTATCAAAACATTGCCGAAAAACTGATGACAACCGACACCAGGCTAACAATCGGAGGATATGGGGAGGTACATTATAACCAGCCAATCGTTTCGGATACCCGTAAAAACGGGAACCTCGATGTACACCGGATGGTAATGCTACTGGGGTATAATTTTAATTCAAAGACACAATTTATTTCTGAAATTGAATTTGAACATGTGAGTGAGGTATACATTGAACAAGCATTTCTCCAACATAAAATCAACAATTTTATTCAGTTCAGGGGTGGTCTGTTGCTGATTCCCATGGGAATAATAAACGAATACCACGAACCTACCACATTTAACGGAGTTGAGCGACCATTGATTGATCAGAAGATTTCTCCATCAACCTGGCGTGAAATAGGTTTTGGATTCGCAGGAACCATTCTTCCGGCAAAAATGAAATACCAGGTTTATATGGTAAATGGGTTTAATGGATATGATGGCACAGGGCGCCTTAACGGGAAAGACGGTTTGCGCGGTGGAAGGCAAAAAGGTGCAGAATCACATATCAGCTCACCGGATTTAACTTCAAGGATCGAATATTTTGGTTTCGGGGGAATGAATATTGGCTTATCGGGCTATTTTGGTAATACTCAAAGTACACTTTACGATGGGATCGATAAGACTGACATTCTTGCCCTGTCTGTAGCTGATTCTTCTGTTGTAGGAATCTCAATGCTGGGAATAGATACACGATACAATACAAATGGATTACAACTTAAAATGCAGTTGTATTATTTATCATTATCAAATACAGATCATTATAATGCTTTTACTGCTATTGATGGTATAAACAATAATCTGGGCAGTTCAATGGCGGGTTATTATGTTGAAGCCGGATACAATATCTTTCGTCCCATCGCCATGCTCAAAACCGAATTAATCACCTTTTTGCGATATGAAGGATACGATACTCATTATACGGTTTCCGGAGAACTGGTAAAAAATAATTCATTTAATAATACCATCATCACAACCGGTTTGAGTTTAAAACTGACCTCCGGAGCTGTTTTGAAGGCAGATATGCAATTCTTAAAAAACCGTGGGGAAACTGAATATTCAAAAGAGTTTAATGCGGGGATTGCCGTAATGTTTTAATTAAACCAGATATGATAAAGCAACTGATCATATTAATCTGTTTATTGATTCCCGGTGCAGTTAATGCTCAGGATATGATCGATTTTAATCCTAAATCCCTTTATCCGGAGTTGAAAAAATTCGGCGCTGATGCTGACCCGGAGATCAGGGAGATCGAACCGCCTTCATCACTCTTTGGTAATAATAAAATTCCTGGAAAATTCTATGCAGTCGAAGATGAAAACGGAAATAACCTTATCAGATATTTATACATCGGAAGGGTGAATAGTTGCCGGGCAGGCGGCTGTTCTGCATCCCGTGAACTAACAACAAACGGTGAAAGTGAATATTTTGATTACTTCATACTTTATGACAAGGATAGAGTTGTACGTATGGTAAAAGTATTTAACTACCAGGCTACCCACGGCCAGGAAATCACATCGAGGGGCTGGTTAAAGCAATTTGCAGGATATGACGGGAGTCAAAGCCTCGAGGTAGGAAAAAATATTGACGTTATTTCGGGGGCAACGATTTCGGTATATGGGATAACCGGGGATATTCAGGGAAAGAGTGGAACCCTCAGGAATATCGTGGAATAATTACCTGCCGGACCAGGATCTGTTGCTCCATTGTTTCGGCTTAGCATTTACCGGTGGTTTAGGCCTTGCGTGGCCAGGATATCCCCTGCCCTGCTGCTTCGGAGCTTTTACAGGATTGTGATCCATAAGTGGAAACGGATGATCATTAATTACAGAAATTCTTTTAGAAATCAGTTTTTCCACATCGCGCAGGTATTCTTTTTCTTCAGCATCACAAAATGCAATAGCAGTTCCTTTTGCTCCTGCCCTGCCGGTTCTTCCGATCCGGTGAACGTAAGTTTCCGGGATGTTGGAAATTTCATAATTGATCACATATTCCAGGTCGTCCACATCAATTCCCCGGGCTGCAATGTCGGTAGCTACCAATATTCGTGTAGTTTGCGCTTTAAAATTGGTTAAAGCGCGCTGACGGGCATTTTGTGCTTTATTGCCATGTATTGCCTCGGCTTTGATATAATGCTTCTGCAGCACTTTGACAACCTTATCGGCTCCGTGTTTTGTGCGTGTAAAAACAAGTGCGGTTTTTATTTGCGGATCTTTTAATACTTCCACCAATAAGGCATTTTTATTCCCTTTATCAACATAATAAACATACTGTTTAATGATATCAACTGTTGATGAAACGGGTGCTACTGAAACTCTTGCAGGATTCGTTAAAATGGTACTTGAAAGCTTCACGATTTCAGCAGGCATGGTTGCTGAAAAGAGAAGTGTTTGTCTCTTTTTCGGAACCAGGGTCAGCAGTTTTCGTACATCGTGAATGAAACCCATGTCGAGCATGCGGTCTGCTTCGTCAAGAACAAGGATTTCCACATCGCGCAATGTCAGATGTCCCTGGTTAATCAGATCAAGAAGGCGTCCCGGGGTTGCAACAACTATATCAACTCCATTCCGTAAAGCTGATGTCTGGGGATTCTGATTAACTCCCCCGAAAATAACTGTGCTCCTTAACCCGGTGTGTCTTCCATATGCTTTAAAACTTTCATCAATCTGAATAGCCAGTTCCCGGGTGGGAGTGACGATCAGACTCCTGATTCTTTTCTTTTTGTACCATGTTTTATCTGCGCTCAGGATTTGCAGGATGGGAATAGCAAATGCAGCCGTTTTTCCTGTTCCTGTTTGCGCGCTGCCAAGAAGGTCGGAGCCTTGCAAAACTAAGGGAATGGCTTGTATCTGTATGGGGGTAGGTATTGTGTAGCCTTCTTCGATGAGGGCTTTTAAAATGGGATCGATTATGTTTAAGGACTTGAAGGGCATGATTAATTATGAATTTTAAATTATGAATTATGAAATACTTGTTTTATGGGGATAGACCGAAGGGGGTAATTAAGACAAGAAGAGCGCAAATATACGATTAATAAACCTGAGTTGCTAATAAATTGTAAAGTTGTATTTACACGACATGATTCAACTTAGGCTCCCTGTTCTTTGCAAAAACCTTAGCCTGGTGCATAAAAGCCTGGAGCCGGGTATCGAGGGCTGAATCCTCCTGTCCGTCATACGCAATATTTACCCAGGGAATATTCTTATTGTCCTTCCTGAAAACCTCAGAAAGTGAGGCAATCAGTGTTCCGGGCATACAGGTAAAAGGAAGAATATTGGCCACTCCGGAGATACATGATTTTGCAAGAACTGCAGCATTCCCTAAAGACATGGGTGGGTCGCCATCGTAATGCCTGTGAATATAAGGACTGCAGGCCTCCAATACATCATGTAAATGAACCCTGCTGTCTTTGTCGATACGGTTCTTAACTTTTCTTTCAATCATGCTGGCGCTTAAATTCTGGGAAACCCGCTGTAGTTGAGCTTTGAACAATCCTCTGATATCTCTCTTCCATTTACTGTCTCGCATGTACCGGTAGGTTGAATACATGAGCCATTCGGAAAAAGGAGTGATGAGTGTCTCAGCGCCCAGATCCTCCAGCCTTTCAACAAGGTGTGCGCTGCAATAAGGGTTATCGCGCATGAAAATTTCCCCGACAACAGCAATTACAGGCCTCCTCGGGCCATCAACGCGTTTAATTTTATCGAACTCATCTGCTGCTTTCTCCAGAATGTCGGCCAGGTTTTTCGCTCCCTTTTCAACATCAGTAGTTAACTCTTCCAGGTACCTCCTATATACTTCGTTGGTTCTTCCTTTTACAATCTCATAAGGCCTCTTTTCCTGTAACATCTTTCTCAGGATATCCACGGCTACAAATCCTTTCCAGGAAAGAAACCGAAACCGCATAGGATTATCAATAGGCATTTCCGCATAAGAGGTATCATTGCTGGGAGAAAGAATTTCAGCTTCCGGAAAGCCGATCCTTTCAAATATCTGCTTTTGCAGTTTATTATATTCCCCAAACCGGCAAGGTCCATTGTGATCGGGCATGAAAAAACTTACTTTGGCCGGATCGACTCCCGGTTCAAGAAGTTTTCTTACAAAGCTTCCTGTGGTAGCAATCATCGGGAAACATTCGGTACCGGTTGTGTACTTCCTTGCCAGTTCAATATCTTCATCAGTTTGCATAGGAAGTACGGCTGAATCAAGTCCGCAGGCCCTGCAGGCTGCAGAAATAACGTGAGCCGCATCATTCATGTAAGGGAAGTAAAGCGTTCTCTGATACGAAGAAGCGGTAACTGAAGAGATGGAGTTTTCTGCTTTCTCAATCCGGGTTTTTTGTTTATTAAATCCATTTAAACTATCAAGGAATGCTTCGCAGCGGGTAATCATTCCTGCATCAGCGCTGTGTTCATCAACCTCGAGCTGAAGATAGGGTTTACCCTGCATTTCCTTGTGTACAAAATGATGGAGGAAGGAATCAGGGCCACAACGGAAATTACCCAGATAAACGCCGAACAGACGCTTATCATTTGCGATAATCCTTGCGGCTGCCAGTATTTTCTGACCATTTGGCCAGTACATATTTTTATAATCGTCAAAAATGATTTGTTCCTGTAAGGGAAGAAAATCCATCGGGATAGGAATTACCTCCAGATTAATGAGTTTCTCCACAACGCTAAGATTAAGGGCAGGATCACAAGAGTTATAGGGTCTGCTTATTAATACCAGGGCTTGTTTATCCGATGGCAGGTTTTTCATAACTTCTGCCCCGAGGACCGCAACCGATCGTTCAAAATATTCCTGGGCAGCCTCTCCGGAGCTCAGGGCTTTCAGACATGCAGATCGTGAAACACCAAGACTTATTCTGGCAAATTCAGCAAGCTGGTTTTTTACAACTCCCCTGTACCTGAAATGTAAAACCGGGGTAAGAAGTTTACCGGTAATATCTTCCCGGTTATGAAAAGCTGCTTTCACCATGAAAGAATAGGTCTGAATCCATGGACAATTGCAGTTGGCTGTTGGGTTTGATTCATCTGTCTTGTTGTTGATAATGAACGGTGCAAAAATATAATCCGCTCCTTTTTCAACCAGATCGAGAATATGCCCATGCATTACTTCAACAGGATAACAGGTTTCTGCAACCATACTCTCCATTGACCGGGTGACGATGGATTTGTTGGTTTCGTCTGAAATAATTACCCGGTAGCCCAGATTTTCAAAAAAGGTTCTCCATAAGGGAAACTGCTGGTAATATACCATCAGTCCGCGGGGTATGCCGATTGAAGGTTTTTTGGTGTTTTTTCCGGGATTGTAATCCCCCTGTAATAAACGCAGCCTTTCCGTAAAGTAATTGGGTATATCGAGACCTTTTCCTTTCCTGTCGGCTACTTCATAAAAATCGCATCTGCCGCCGTAATAGAGAGGTTTTTTCTCACCTTCAATCCTGACCCTTCTTATTTCGCAGTGATTATTACAGCGTTTACATTCAAAATTATCGGTTTTATAGGTGCGGTTCCTGACATCAAATCCCTTAAACTTTGTTTTCTGCCCGGTTGTCAGGGAATCCCTGGCAAGCATCGCTGCGCCAATAGCGCCGGTTACATCAAAATGAGGAGGAACAATGATGGATTTCCCGGTAACTTTTTCAAAAGCAGCAACCACGGATTTGTTATTCGTTACACCTCCCTGGAAAAAAATCTTATCCCCGACAGGTTTATTCCCAACCACCCTGTTCAGGTAATTATGAACAATGGAGTAGGCAAGTCCTGCCACCAGGTTTTCCTTTGAATCACCTTTTTGTGAATGTGAATTCAGGTCAGATTCCATAAAAACAGTACAGCGTTCACCAAGTTTAGCCGGGCAGGAGGAAGAAAAGGCCATGCATCCGAACTCCCCGACAATGTTGATGCCGAGTTTTTCAGCCTGTTCCTCAAGGAACGAACCTGTACCTGCTGCACAAACCTTATTCATCTCAAAATCCACAACAACCCCATTCTGGATCCTTATAAATTTAGAATCCTGGCCTCCGATCTCAAAAATTGTATCCACAGTGGGGTCGCAGGCAATTGCTGCAGTAGCCTGTGCAGTAATTTCATTTCTTATGGCATCAGCGCCGATAAAATCGCCCGTGAGGTATCTGCCCGATCCCGTTGAACCGGCAGCTTTAACAACAACCCTTTCGCCTATCTCATCATAAATCTCGCTTATTCCTTTTTTTATGGCTTCGAGAGGTTTACTGGCGGTAGGAAGGTAGCGCCTTGCAATCACATGATTGTCTTTATCAATCAACACAACATTGGTACTTAAAGAACCAACATCCACTCCAAGATAAACATCAGTTTTTTCAATATTCCGGGGGATTGGATAGACTTCCTTATTTAGTTCCGCTTTTGATTCAGTAAGCCTTTCGAGAAAAAATTTATCCCTTCTGTCTGATTCAAGATAAACATTCAGTTTGTCCGTTCCGGTAAATTGTTTATAATCGCGACTATTGCCCAGGGTAAATTGGATAGCTCCGATGGCGCCCATGGAAGCATGGTATTCAGAGACCATCAACTCTTCATCAACCAACCCGAGAACTTCCCTGAAAGCCCTCACCATACCCTGGTTAGCCGCGACTCCTCCATTGAACAAAACGGGTGCATTGATATGTTTACCGCGACCCAGCGAACTTTTAAGATTCCGGGCCACGGCGAAGCATAAGCCTGCAACAATATCTGAAACCGGGGTGGCTATTTGCTGGAGGTGGATCATATCACTTTTCGCGAAGACACTGCATCTTCCGGCAATCCTGGGTGGTTTTTCCGATTTAAGGGCCAGCTCCCCGAATTCATTTTCGATGGATACCCCGATTCGTTTTGCCTGCTGATCGAGGAAGGATCCGGTGCCGGCGGCACAAAGATTATTCAGCGCGAAATCAGAAAGAGAAGAACTAACTGAACCGTTTTTCTGATCCATAAAAATCAGCTTTGAATCCTCCCCTCCCATCTCAATGATTGTTTTAACATCAGGATACATTCCGGAAACGGAGGTGGATTGTGCTATGATCTCATTAACGAATATTCCCCCGGTCAGTTCAGCTGCCAGTTTACCCCCGGTGCCGGTATAGGCTATTCTGCCTAGTTTTTCTTCGGGGTAACGGGTAAATATATCATTAAGTGTATTTTTCAGAACTTCGAATGGCCGGCCCCGGGAGTAGATATACCGGTTTTCAATAATGTCCATTTTGTCGTTCAGAATCACCACATTCAGTGATATTGAACCGATATCGATCCCGACATGGAACTCAGAATCATCGTTTTTGAAAACCGTATTGGGCGGTTTTGATGAGGTTCGGTTGTTCGACATGGCCGAATAAATTAATGAACACTGATGAAACCCATATGTTTCGGTAAACGCAAATACGAATGAATATAATTCACTGACATGTGGGTTCTCCCGCTGGTGCGGGACAAGCTATCATCCCGCTAAAATAAATTATTAAATGATGAAATTTATAAAATCCGTTTCACAAAACCATCATTGCCTGGCATTTTATTCTGATTGTTCATTAAGTTTATATTAAGCGCGGAATCCCGCCTTGCGGGATACGCAAGAGGCGCAGAGCAAACGGTGTTTTTTTATTTTGTTTCTGCGTTTTAAACTGCGTCATTGCGGTCCGCCTGATGCGGGCCTGCGTTTAATCTTTTTCTTTTTAAAAGGAGTTTTAGGACAAGAATTTTTTTCTTACACTCAAAAACTGACTTATAATACTTTCGAGGCGATTAAATAGGTGACAACCGAAACGGATGCGGCCAGCACCGTACCCCAGACAAGATCAACAAGGGTAACCAGCAGAGGCCAGTCTTTTGTTGTTGCCAGGTTGGTTAAATCATAGGTGGCATAAGTCACGAGTCCGAAAAAAGCGCCATACAAAAGAGCATGAATCCAGGATTGCTTCAGAAAAGCAGGAGAAATTACAAAAGCAACCAGTCCGGCTATAAACAGCAAATAGAAAATAATGGCAGCTGTCCAGTTAACATTTGGTTTCATCAGGAACCCAATCTGCTGACGATAAAAGTTTTTAGCAACAAATCCCAGCCATACCATGTCGATGGCGAAGAAAACCGGGAGGGCGATGAGGTAGAGTTTGAGGAACATGTTTTTAGAGAGTTAATGGGTAAATGAGTGAATGGGTGAATACTTTTATGAAATATATGCCAAATTTAGTAATTATTTACGCATTCACCCATTCACCTAATAACCCATTTATCAAACCCTTCGGAAATAAACAGTTTTTTTGAATTATCATTTTGCCAAACAAAAAATTTGTATAAATTTGCACCACTTTTAACAGCAGGTGCCATAGCTCAGTTGGTAGAGCAACGGACTGAAAATCCGTGTGTCCCTGGTTCAATTCCAGGTGGCACCACAACCCCTAATTTTAGACCCTTATAAATCAACGATTTGCAGGAGTTTTTAAATTTTCGGGTGACGGATTTGTTGACGGTTTTTATTATTGCCTCGATACCTAATATTTACAAGGTTTTGCATCGTAAATACACTCAGATTATAAGTTCAAGGCAGGCAATATCAATGTGCTCTTTATCATTAATAAAATCGAATATGGCGGTTTTACTATTATTGAGCAATTGTACAATTTCATTGGTTGTTGTGTTGCCAGTTCTTATCCAAATAATTTTTGGAGGACATCCGTTTATTAAACTAATATCATAAAAATCTGAGTCGAATGTAACAATTATAAAATTCTTGCTTCTCGAAAATTCCCAAATTTCATGATCCTCGCAGTTATTTAGCCCAAGTTGCGATACATGCTTGCAATCAGGGAAATTGTCGATTAGCTTAGAAACAATTCGGAATGAAATATTTTGATCAAATAGCAATTTCATTATGCAGATTGTAATTTATGTTCCCTGTCAGCAGCATAAGCCAGGCATGCTTTAATATCATCCAATGTCAATTCCGGGAAATCAGTTATAATTTCGCTGTTCGTCATTCCAGCTGCCAACCATCCTAAAACATCATAAACAGTTATCCTGGTTTCCCGCACACAGGGTTTCCCAAATCTTTTATTTGGATTACGTTTTATAATTGTCTTATAATTAATCATATAATTAATATTTAATCACAAAG
>CAYGFI010000011.1:23143-36479 GCA_964349045.1 uncultured Chitinophaga sp. | reverse complement strand
ACAAAGTTAGTCAACACAATTATTATATGCAAACAAGTAATTTTTAATTACTTTTTATGACTTTTAATGTCTCTATTATAAGTCGATAATTCCGTCCAGACTATTTTGACCATTTATCAATGATTAATTTTACATCCTCATTTGATATGACCTTACCTTCTTCTGATTGCTTGTATCCTTCCTCGACTTTCTCCATAAGTATTAACTGATCTATTAATTCATCAATTGAAAAGGAATCCGGAAGACTCTTAATTGATTTGTTGACTTTTTCCTTTGTAAGCATAATGTTATATTTATTAATCCCTGTCTGATTCAATTGCAGCAATATACGCATCAATCTTAACAAGGCTTTGGCTTTTATCACTATCAAATTTATCTTATTGGGATTGAACACGGAGCCATATTGAAATAACACCAACAAAATTATTGTATTTGAAATAATGAGTTTCAATTTTTCCAGTTTAATTTTGTTTTAAGGGTTATATAAAGGAGAGAAGAATTTGATTCCACAAATTCATAAGATGCCCTTATCCAAATGGGATATTTCTCTCTTTTGAAAATCAAATATTCTGCATAAATATTAGGGTAAAGAAACCTTGGTTCTAATAATTTTGGAAAAATAGCATATTCAGTATTCTTAGACCTAAGATTAGTATCGAGATATAGTCTTTTAAATCGCAATTCAAATAACGTAAAAGTTAAGCCTGCCCCTAATCCAAATCTCTCAAACTTATATAAAAAATATATGGGAAATTCAGCATTATAATACAGATCATGCTTAAGGTTATAACCTGGTATGGTAATACCAGTTGAAAGAGTAGTATCTCCATAAAGTTTTATGTAACTTTTTCTTAAGTTGCATTGAATTTCAAAATTTAAGTATAGATCCCATATTACATTAACGGATAATCCTGTCCCGGCATGAAATGAAAAACTTGGAAGAAATCGAATACTATCGCTATACAGATAAACCGGATCAATGACTCTATTATGATCAATAATCCTGGCATCTTTATCAACAATACTTCTTTGTAATCCAAAAAAGCCATAATAGTCCAGTTTGGAATTGTCTTGTCCAAAAAGACAAACAGTTGCATGCAGAAATAGAATTATTATTACCTCCCCCAAATTTCTTTTAATTATCGTTTTCATGTGGGATAGCATGGTTTTTATATTTTGGATTAATTGCTTTGATTGCAATACCCTTAGTTTTTCGGGGAAGTCATTGTTTTTTTCCAACAAAGGAAGAAAAAACTCCCACGATACAAAGAATGGTAAACACCAGGAAAATCAGTTGCGAACTGTTTATGAAATTATCGATATTGGAATCGGTGATTTTTTGAGGTCCTATAAATAAATGAATCGAAAGGGAGGCAATGGCCATGGAGAACATCATCCCTGTAGACCTCATTGTACCAATGGTAGCCGAAGCAATACCATAATACTTTCGCTCAACGGAACTCATTACCATGTTGGTATTGGGAGAGGAAAACAAACCGAAGCCGAAACCGAGTATCCCCAACGAAAGAACGATAAATTTTATGGATGTGTCCTGTCCCATTAAAGTCAGCATGGATAATCCAATCACGCTGATAGCCATTCCCGAAGATGCCAGCCAGCGGGGATTAATTTTGTCGGATAAACGACCTGAAAAAACCGCTACCAATGCCATCAGCACCGGTTGGGTAACCAGTACCAGTCCTGCCTGTTTCGGACTCATGTGTTTTGCAAACTGGAGGTATAAGCTTAATACAAAGCTAACTGCAAAAGTGGCAGCATAGTTTATAAAGGCTGATAAATTGGAACTTGCAAATATTTTATTTTCAAAAAATAATTTCATGTTCAGCAATGGGAAGGGATATTTAAATTCCACCAGCACAAATAATACCAGGCCCAGTATCCCTGCTATGGAGAATACAATGGCAATGGTGTTGGGTAACTTTGAAAATCCGTACATCAATGCTGCCATGGATGGCATATAGATAATTGTTCCCAGCCAATCGAATTTTTCACCTTTTGCCTCTGTCCATTCCGCCCTGATTTTAAAAATAATCGCAAAAATTATCACGAGGGATGCGAGTGAGTTTACATAAAACAAACTTCTCCAGCCAAATTCCTGGGTCATAAAACCACCTATAATCGGAGCTGCCGACAGTCCCACGTAAACCGCCGAGACATTCAGTCCTATTGCTTTGCCCCTTTCCTGCGGAGGAAAAGCGGAAATAACCATAGCCATTGAAGAGCTATACATCATGGCGCTGCCCAGACCCTGCAGAAAACGGGAAAAAATTAAAAAGTTTCCTGAACCGGAAAATGCACATAGCAGTGTGGCAATCATAAAAAAAATGTTCCCGTACAGAAATATCCGCTTTCGTCCGGCCATATCAGATATTTTTCCAAAAGGAACCAGGAAAACCGCTGAGGATAGCAAAAATGCCATGGTAACCCAGCTCATCTGCATTGCGTTCAGCAAATACTCTTTGCTGATAACAGGCAGGGCAATATTAACAGCTGAGCCCATCAGAGGATTGAAAAAACTGGAGGTCATTGTTACTGCCAGGAGAACTGATTTATTTACTTCAGGTTTGTCTTGTAAATTCATAAAGTAAAAAAAATTAGTTATTCATGTCTTTTTAGCAAACCCTTCAAAGATACTTTTTACTGGTCTATCCGGAATTGAAAAAGGTTTTAATTCAGGTCAAGAATCCTAAAATATGATTACACTTTATAAAATTCCTTCTGTTTCAGTAACAATTGCCACTGGAATTAATAAATGTATCTTTCATTTTGTTTTACCTTTGGGACCATGAAGACCTCCACAATTAAAGAACTTGAGCAGGAATTAGGCATACGAAGCCCGGGAGAACTATTGAAACTCTGTCTTCGTTTGTCAAAATTCAAAAAAGAGAATAAGGAATTATTAACCTACCTCCTGTTTGAATCATCTGACGAAGCATCCTACATTGAAAGTGTAAAAAGTCAAGTTGATGAACAGTTTGAGCATATAAACAGAAAAAGCCAATACTTTATCAAAAAAAGTATCCGTAGAATTTTACTCAGTACCAGGAAGTATATCAGGTATTCTCAGAAGAACCAAACGGAAATTGATCTGCTTATTTATTTCTGTAAAAAGCTAAAAATTATTTCCCCCCCAATTCAAAAACATAAGGCGCTGCTTAATCTTTACAATCGGCAGATAGATGAAATTATAAAAAAAGTGTCCTTTCTGCATGAAGATCTCCAATATGACTATGGAATTGAGCTGAATGAATTAAAACTTATCTGAAAACCAGTAAATATTACTATCCCAGGTCATTATTAATTGACCCTTCCAGACAGGGTCAGGCGAATATTCATAAGACATGCAAATTGTTTTCATCAATCGGGTTTATTGAAGCTAAGCCAACTGTCTTTTACCTTCAAATCGTTCATATTCGTACACATCATGTACCAAAACGTTCAGTTTTAACTTTTCTTTACTTTTTTAAAATTTCATTATTCAAATCATAATTAATTGTTTTATAATTATTTACATGGATTGGCATAAATCGTGAAGTTAGATTTCTTATAAACTAACTTAATTCCAATGCCATGAAAAATTTAATTGCAATTCTGGCCTTTATCCTGATCAGTTTCGGGGTAGAAGCAATGGTTGGTGAAAAATCCGTAAGTTATGTGAAGACCGGGAACGATGTATATTTCGGTCAGGATCTGAAAATGGGGCTGTTCAATTTCAAGGTAATTGATTCGGAAGGAACTGTCACAAAAATCCCTAATCGCGATGTAGTGGCTTATACCTACGATTCGCGTCTATTTGAATACCTGCCTGTTGTTGGTAAAACCAATGAAACTATTGGTTATGCGATGATGGAGTATGTTACCCAAAAATCAGGGCTGAATCTTTATTGCTACTGCAGCTTTAATTAGAAAAAACCGAAATTCGAATACTATGTATTCAAAAACGGGGAATTTTACCTGAGAATCGATCAGAAGAATGCTCTGACAACACTCCCATTTTTTGGACTAAAAGTTATTTAGATTATCTGAAAGGTCATCGACAAATCAATTGTTTTAACTTGTTAATCCCAAATAATTAAAGGTTCCGGAAAAACGTTTTCCGGAACCTTTTTTTGTGACTTATCTACCGGTTGCTGAGCCTGTCGAACCGGTTGCTGAGCCTGTCGAGGCAACCGTGGCTATTTTGTTATCACAAGTTGCTTAGTAATTATACCATCTGCTGTTATCAGTTTTAAATGATATATTCCTGTTATCAGGGTTTTTGATTCCCATATTATCTGATGATTCCCGGAATCTTTTCTCTCTTTAACCAGAGTTTCCATCCTTCTGCCTAACTGGTCAAAAATGACCAGTTCAATAAACTGAGTTTTCGGAAGTGCATAATTAATTGTGGTAAAATCTATAAATGGATTCGGATATACACTCATGTTTATTGCCGTTTCGGTAATTTCATCAACTCCCACTGCATTTTTGGTGTACACATAACTGCAATACTGATCCGACTGGCCGCTTACCGGATCCGATATCCTTATGCATACCATATACCTGCCAGGTTTCTGATAATAGTGGGTAACAATCCTGCTGGTTGAATCCATTACCGTAAAGGATTCCTTTTTAACCTGTTTATCACCAAAGTCCCATTCAACTGTGGCTCCGTCACCTGAACTGGCGCTTACCAGGTCTACCGGGTAACCGGCTACCTTCTTATCCGGATCTTTTGCTTCATAACCAAAGGAAGCTTTCAGTACCTGGCTCTCGGCCACGTTCAGAAGTTTGTACTCGTTGCTGATACAGCCCGACACTGTGTTTTCTACTTTTAGCTGTACCAGGTAGTAACCCTTCTGATCATAAATATGGACAGGATTTTGTTCTATTGAGACGGAATCCGTCTTACTGTCACCAAAATCCCAGGTATGTTTGTTGATCTCACCAAATGAGTTATCCACAAATGTAACTTTCAGATTTATGGAATCTATATTAAACATGAAGTTGGCCCGGCAGTCATTGGCTGCACTGCCTTCCACCAGCACCCATTTGCAGCCCATATTCTTTATCCCGCTGGAATTGGTTACTGTCAGACATACATTATAATAACCTCCTTTGGTGTAGGTGTGAACAGCATCCGTATCCGTTGAATTATCTGTACCATCACCAAAGTTCCAGATCGATCCTGTTATATCCCCGATCGATTTATTACTGAATTTAACTTCGGGATTGGATGGATCGAGAATATAAACGAAATCTGCATTACAGTCATTGCCCAAACCCCCGATCAGGATCATCTCCTGGTAATAATCCATACACCCGCTGTTAAAGTCAAAAGTGTTTAACCCGACTGAATAGATCCCGGTACCGGGAAATATATGGATGGGATTTTCCCGTGTGGAGAACCGCCCGTCACCAAACGACCATAGCAGGGCCGTGGATTCTCCGAGTACGCGATTGGTAAAGTACCCCGTATAATTTAAAGAATCAATGTAAGTAACAAAATCAGCCGCACAGTTAATCTCGCCAACCTGTACCGGTTGGTAACTAAAATCGATGCATCCGTTCGTGTTATCGATAACGGTTTGTCCAACGATATACATTCCCGGTTTCTTATATAGATTTGAAGGATTTTGTAAAACGCTATACGATCCGTCGCCAAATTCCCAGTAATAAGAATCAATCATGCCTTTTGATTTGTCTTTGAAATTTACCGAATTATTATCCGGATTGACTTCATACGTAAAATCGGATCGGCATTCAACACTTCCCACCTGGATAAACTGGGTAACCATATCCATGCAACCGCTAATCCTGTTTCTCACAGCCAGATTGACCAGGTAATAGCCGGGGCTTGAATAATTATGTAAGGGATTTTCACCTGTTGAGGATAATCCATCTCCGAAAGTCCAGAAATAATCCGTTATCGAACCTTTTGCCGTATTGATAAATGCCACGTCACGCGATGCAGGATTAATAAAATAGCTGAAACCCGAACGTACCGTGCAGGTAATCTCTCCAACCCGGATTTCCTTGCATACCGATTGTGATAAGGCATTGACTTTGTCAAAAGCTGTCAGGCAAACCTTATACACCCCGGGTTTAGCATACGTATAAACGGGATTTTGTGTTTTCATAACCTTTCCGTCTCCCATGGTCCAGTACCAATCGGTTGTGTTCGATGTGGACAAATCACTTAAGTTGACCGTCAGGTTATCGGGATTGGTATAGAATGAAAAATCAGCCTGGATATAATAATCACCAGAAGGTAAATAAATAATATCCTTACAGCTAACGGACTGGCATCCACTTGTACTATTCCAAATGGTAAGACAAACCTTATATATCCCGGCCGTTGTATAGGTGTGTTCAGGATTTGCCTGAGTGTTATAAATGCCGTCTCCAAAATCCCAGTAATAATCGGTAGCATTCTGAGATTTGGAAGTAAAGCTGGTAATTCCATTGACAGAATTGATAACAGCGTCGAAATCAGCCTGGCAATCGACACTTCCTGCGATTATCTTCTTCGTTAACGACGATACGCAATTATTTACCGAGTTAAATATTGTAAGAGTAACTAAGTACGAGCCAGACTTAATGTAATTATGACTGGGATTTTGCTGTGTAGAATAGGTTCCATCGCCAAAGTCCCAGGACCATGCAGTCGGATTTCCCGCTGATAAATCACTAAAGATGACAGAACTGACCCCGGAATAATTGAATTGTGCATCACATAAAAACAATTTAGGTATTATGTTTGAGGGTTGCGAATTACAGCCCAAAGAATTTACAATTACATAATAATTACCATTGGATGTGACTTTATAGTCCTGATTAACTGCACCGCTAATCAAACCGTTCTGATTATACCATTGATTACCAATAGTGGCGCTTGAATGCAATACATCGCCATTTATTGTAATGGTCGGTGTTGCGGGGATACTGTTAACAATTATAGCCAAAGCAGATATGGCACCATCACCGCATGAATTTGTTCCTTTAACAGAAAGGTTACCGGAAACAGCAGATGTACCATAATTAACGGTTATACTATTTGTTGAACTTGTGCCGCTTGCTCCTGAGGGTAAGTTCCAAACGTATGAAGTTACGCCTGGAATTGCGGGAATCGTGTAATTTACATTGGTTTGTCCCTGGCAAACATTAACCTGGCCCGTGATAGGTCCGGCCGCACCAGGAATACAACCCGTGGTTTTTAAAATTGTTCCGTAATCACCAACTGCATAGCCAATGTCAGGATCAGGGAAAAAAATAAAATTCATACCATAGATTTGTGTATTATCAAAAGTCCAATTAACACCGGCATCTGTTGTTTTTATTATCTTTTTAAAGCTCCAGTTTGCATTTTGAGCAACGGCATATCCGGTTGATAAGGTAGTGAATTGCATAAAGCTTGGACCATATTCATTAGATAGGGTTTGCCATGTAGTTCCTCCATCCGTGGTTTTAAAAATTGAGCCCCCGTTTGTATAATAGTCACCCCCTCCTACTATTCCTATATCTTTATTAAAGAAGTGTATACCTGACATCCAGAGTTCTCCCCCGATATTATTCAAAACGGTCCAATTATTACCTCCATCACTGGTTTTTAAGATCTTACTGCTGCTCATAGTCGCGTAACCATTGTTTCTGTCCGGGAAGCTGAAATCACTTATCCATTCGTTTCCTCCAAAATATATAGTATCCCAGGAATTCCCACCATTTACTGTTTTTAAGATTCTGACATTGGAATAATTAGCGTCACCTATCGCTATAAATCCGGTATCTGCAGCAAAAAACCACCATCCTGCAACACGGGCGTCAGGTCTGTTTATACTAATATCATTCCAGGTTGATCCTCCATTAACTGTTTTTAAGAGTTTTCCACCAGGAAATGAATAGCTGGCAGCATATCCATTATTTGCGTCTAAAAACTGCATATGAGTTAACTGATAAGTTACTCCCGAATTCTGGGGTACCCAGTTAATTCCGCCATCAATCGTTTTAAGAATAGTGCCATTATCCCCGCAGACATATCCAAGATTTTGATTTACAAATGACACTCCCATTAAATTATTCGTCGTTCCGCTTGTTAGCTGAGTCCATTGAGAAACTGACCCGGTAATAAGATTATCAAAATTTAAATTATCAATATAAAGAACCGAGTTACCATATGGAATATATTCCGAGGGAGGTCCATTTGCATTATAGGCAGCGAGCATTATTGACCCGCTGTCAGCTGAAGTATACGGAGGAAGAGGAATAGTGAAAGAGGTCCAGCTTGAAACGGAAACCGTAGAAAGAAAAACATTATAAGAAACTCCCGATCCATTCTGATATAATTGTATCTGGATGCGCATTGTATCGCTGTTTTGGGGAGCATATTTATAATAACCAGTTAAGCTTGTCGGATGTCCGGTTATTGCAAAAGATGGACCAGGTCCTTCAAGCAAGGTATTACCCGAATTTTGCAGAACAAGGCCTAAAGCATCAGAACCCGGTAAAAGAGAAGGGTTGCTTTCTATTCTTATGGAATATTGTCCAACAGAAACCGGGTAATGATCCGTAGATCTTTTTACAGGATAGAAACTCCCGCTTGCATTGGAATTAAGTGTTAAAAAGCTCTCTGGTTCCATATAACTTCCCATATCCTTCCATTTTTCAAAACCAAAATTATCCTCCCTGGTAATAGGATAATCAAAATTTAAATTATCAACATAAAGAACCGAGTTACCATGAGGAGAATATGCAGGGTATGGCCCATTGCAATTATAGGAAGCAAGTATAATTGTGGCGCTGTCAGCAAATGTATAAGCCGGCAAAGGAAGATTAAAAGATGTCCAGTCTGATACGGTAGCTGTAGAAAGTAATTCATTATAAGTAACTCCTTCTCCATTTGAATATAATACAATTTGGATACGCATTGTATCTCCGTTTTGCGGAGCATATTTATAATAGCCAGTTAAACTCGTCGGATGTCCTGTAATCGGGAAAGAAGGTGATGGTCCATCCAGAATATTATTACTCGTATTTTGTAATGCCAGCCCAAACGCATCAATAGCGGGCATAAGAGAAATGTTGCTCTCTATCCTGATGGAATAATTCCCAACTGAAACAGGATAATGATCTGTGGATCTTGTTACAGGATAAAAAGCCCCGGTTACAAGTAAGTTTGGGGTAGCAAATCCCTGCGGATCCATGTAACTTCCCATATTATTCCATTGTTCAAATCCAAAAATATTTGCCGGAGTCGTTCCTTTCCGTATCAACTGAGAACCCGTATTACTGCAAGGACCATCCAGAGCTATCCTGCCATTTAATGAATCATTTGCGAAATAACCCATTATAGAGAATTCATTCCATTTGGCATTACTATCTTCTCCCGTTCTCAGGTGTCCGATATAAACTCCCAGATCGGCATAGACCCTGCCTGAAACCGGCGGGATTAATCCTGTTGCAGAAATAACTTCACCCTGACTATTTACACTTATAATAACTTCTTTTTGACCACAATCCTGAGTAAAAAGTGTACCTATTAATTGATCCGATAAAGCGCCAGGATTGGAAATCCTTGATATTATCCAATTCGAACCTGCTGCGAAACCTGTTCCATTATCTGGGGATGTAAGCTGGCCGAGAAGTGGATAGTTGTCAACGCCCATTACCAGGTTTCCACTAAATGAGCCATCTGAAGTAACATTATAATTACCACCAACAGGTCCACCAAACCCGCTCATATCAATAATATTTCCATTTCCATCAAAAACCATATACAGCAAACTGTCATTATAAGGAGAAAGAGGCTCCTGGTAAAAAAACCAGGGTCCATTCAGAGTTGCGTTTGAATAGTTTATACTTTCTCCCCCACCTCCATTGGTGGTTTTTATAATAGTACCGTAACCTCCAACGGCATAACCGACATTGGCATCAGCAAAAAAAACTGAAAAAATGAAGCCACCTGCACCTGCCTGACTTGACCAGTTGGCTCCTCCGTTTGTGGTTTTCTGAATAATTCCGGAATTGCCAGCAATATACCCGGTATTGGCATCGGTAAAATAAACTGATTTCAAATTTTCTGTTGTTACGCTGGTTTGCGGTATCCAGGAAGCACCTCCGTTTATGGTTTTTAGAATTATAGTTGGCTCACCCACAACATACCCGGTATTGGTATCGATAAAGAATACTGAATTTAAAAAATTTGTAGTTCCGCTTGTTTGTGCTGTCCAGTCAGTCCCACCATTCGTGGTTTTGATAATTACATTAATTGCATTATTCCAATCATAACCTACGGCATATCCGGTATTGGCATCCAGAAAGAAAAGAGAATTGATGGAATAATTAGAAATACCTGCATTGCTTTGTGCCCAGGCAATACCCCCATTGGTAGTTTTTAGAATACCCTTATTGCTTGCAACAAACCCTGTATTGGCATCTGTAAAAACGACACAACTTAATGGCTCAGTTGTCCCGCTTGTTTGTGATATCCAGTTAACACCGCTATTGGTGGTTTTCAGAATAGTTCCGCCAGCGCCAACTGCATAGCCATTATTGGCATCAATAAAGAAAACTGAATTTAAATAATTTGCTGTTCCGCTTGTTTGCGCTATCCAGTCTGTGCCACCATTAATGGTTTTAAGAATAGTTCCATTGACACCTGCTGCATATCCTGTATTGGTATTAATAAAGAAAACTGATTTTAAATCATTTGCAGTTCCACTCGTTTGCTGGTTCCATTGAGCATTAGTTGTAATGGACATTGCGATTAAAACTGCCAGGATAATTCTAAACTTTTTCATTTTTGATTTATTAGAGATTAAAATCGTTTACTTCACTTCAAGTTTTTAAATTGTTAATATGTCTTACACTGAAGGGATTTCATTGGTTTACAATAAAACGCTTGTATAAACCATATCTTTACTTAATATCCATAAATGAATCCGGAAAGGAAATTGCTGAATCTGATTTTGGATGGTCGCCAGGATTCTTTTCAAAGATTCCTAGTAAATGTAGATGTTATTATCAATAAGTAACAGAAAATATCAATATTATACAGCAGGGTATTTATTTAGAATAATTCTATTCCATTTTCTCTACTCGCTGTTCCCTTAGCACTAATCCCAAGTCCTATCCACCAGCTCAGCCCGGCAACTAACACAAAATTCCGCACTCTTCTGGTCAATATCCTCAACATAAGTGCTTGAGACCATTACACATCCGGGTACATGACAATGCTTTAATCCAAAAGTGTGACCCAATTCATGGATAACCTCTTTAATAAATCGTTCCAGAAGTAATTCTTCATCCATTGGCATCCCATAACGCTCGTTATTTAAGCGGAAAAGCGATGCAATTGCAGTGCGTCCGTTAAGAAAAGCCTGACCATAAATATATGTGAGAATTGGAATAAAAAGATCAACGCGGAAGATTCCCACCGTTTTTAACGATTGTGAAGCGTATTTGGAATCGATCTCTTTTAATAATTTGTTCCCATTGTATTGTTTTCGGGCAGGATCATAAAACTTGCTTAAATCGAGTCGCTTTTCTTCACTATTTACAGGAAGTCCGAATTCCTTTTTTACGCCCTCAGCAATGCTTTCAAGAAAATCCCTTTCGAAATGCCCATAGGATATGAGAGTTATATTTTGAGGGGCCATTTATTTGCTTTTTGGGTCTGGTAAAACTTAAGGAATAATGAGTGATAGTGAGAATTAGTGAGTGTTAGTGAGGTGTTACAATCTTACTATTAATCATTTCTTTCACTACTCTTATTTCTTCCCCGGTTGTTTCAAACCATATTTCTTAATCTTGGAATATAGAGTAACTCTGTCGACCTTAAGCGCCTGGGCAGCGCGTGAGATATTCCAACCGTATTTGTTCAGAATCTGGAGAACGTGTTTGTTCTCCAGGTCATCAAGACTTTCAACGTTACTGCTAATGATATCTTTTCCAAGGGGAAGATCTTTCAGGTGAATTTCCTTGCCATTACCGATCACAATTGCCCTCTCAATCATGTTTTCCAGTTCGCGTACATTTCCGGGGAATTCGAATTCCTCGAGTCGTTTTAATGCAGAAGGATCAATTTTGATAATATCTCTGCTCATTGATGTGCAGTACTTATTGATAAAATATTCCACAAGTAACGGAATATCTTCTGTTCGTTCGCGGAGCGGGGGAATAGCAATATTAACCACGTTCAGTCTGTAGAAAAGATCTTCACGAAAAATGCCGTTTCCCACCATTTTTTTCAAATCCCTGTTTGTGGCGCAAATTACCCGGAAATCAGATGTAATTTCCTTATTGCCACCTACTCTTATAAAAGTTTTTGATTCAAGAACACGCAGCAGTTCTACCTGCATTTTAGAAGAAATAGTTGCAATTTCATCCAGGAAAATGGTACCGCCATCGGCCATTTCAAATCTCCCTTTGCGGTTATACATGGCCCCGGTAAAGGCTCCCTTTTCGTGTCCGAATAATTCGCTTTCCAGCAGGCTTTCTGTCAATGCCCCGCAATGCACGCTAACTAAAGGGAAAAACTTACGGGGTGAATTTGAATGTATTGCCCTGGCAATAAGCTCTTTACCAGTACCGCTTTCTCCGGTAATAATTACAGAGGAGTTACTCTGGGCTACACTTTCAACATCCTTAAGTACCTTTTTCATTGCTGCGCTGTTTCCTATCAGATCTTCTACATTTTCCAGAAAAGTAACTTTTTCTCTTAAGACTTCATTTTCAGTACGTAAAGTAATCTGTTTCGTGGCATTCCGGATCAAATGGGACAGGTCGTCAGGATCAAATGGCTTGGTGATGTAATCATATGCCCCATCTTTCAATGCCCTTACTGCAGTATCGACAGAGGCAAAGGCAGTCATAATAATGACAACCGAATCTTTGTTCAGGGTTTTAATTCTTCTTTGCATCTCCAGTCCATCCATCCCGGGCATTTTTATATCTGCCAATACAATGTCAAAATTTCGTGTTTCGAGAAGAGACAGCGCTTTTTTGGCGTTTTCGGCACATTCAACAATATAGCCGTCTTCAATAAACCAGCTGTATAATGAATCTCTGACGGAGGCTTCGTCGTCTACAATTAATATGGAGATTTTCTTGGTCATGGTGTTGGGATTTGGGGTATCTTGCGCCCTTACAGGGCTTTTTCTTTTTTTATCACAGGGCAGTGCTCTGCGTTGAGTTCTTCGGGCTTTCAGCCCTGTCACAGGGCGATGCCCTGTGTTGTGTTGTTTCGGGCTTTCAGCCCTGTCACTGGGTGGTGCCCTGTCACAAGGCGATGCCCTGTGTTGTGTTGTTTCGGGCTTTCAGCCCTGTCACTGGGTGGTGC
>CAYGFI010000011.1:8303-23043 GCA_964349045.1 uncultured Chitinophaga sp. | reverse complement strand
CCTGGCATAGGGCGATGCCCTGTGTTGTGTTGTTTCGGGCTTTCAGCCCTGTCACAGGGCGGTGGCCTGTGTTGTGTTCTTTCGGGCTTTCAGCCCTTTCACAGGGCGGTGCCCTGTTCACTGTTCCCTCTCCTCCTTAACCACCGGAATAACTACTATAAAAGTCGTTCCCCTTCCCAGCCTGGATTTAACATCAATAGTTCCCTTATGGCTCTGAACAATTCCATGAACAATGGCTAAGCCCAGGCCAATGCCGCTTACTTTTTGCTTTGCCGAGAAAAATGGTTCAAAAATATGGGTTATATCTTCCGGAGATATGCCTGATCCGTTATCAACGATCTCAAGTTGAATACTATAATCATCAGGATTATTCGTTTTGATGATTATTTCTCCATTCTCTGTAACCGCTTCAGATGCATTAACCAGCATAGCAACGCAAGCTTGCTTTATCTGGTTAGGGCTGCAATATATTAAATCGTTATGTGCAGTAAAATCTGTAAGAAAGCTGATATTTGCAATCTTCATTTGATGTGACATCAAATCATAAGTCTCCTGTAATATTTTATGAAGGTGCAGATTTTGAAAATTTTGCTGGTCTTTTTTGGAAAAATCAAGCAATCCCTTAACAATATCGCCACATCGTTTTGTTTCTGTTTCAATAACTTTCAGATTTTGCAACATGGATTCCTTTTTGAAGGGATCCAGTTCAATTTTACTGAGTTGTTTGTGTACCAGTTTTGTATATGTCAAAACACCCGATAGCGGATTATTTTTTTCGTGTGCAACAGATGAGGATAGTTTCCCCAGGGATGCTATTCTTTCAATATGTATCAATTCATTTTGAGCTTCCAATAATTCTTCCGATTTTTTCTGAACTTTATATTCAAGCTGTTGCGACCAGTTTTGAAGTTCAAGATTTGCTGCACCCAGGTTATCAAGCATATTATTAAACGCAACTGAAACCATCCTCATATCATCCAGTTGCCGGTGTTTAATTTCAAGTCTTTTACTCATATCTCCGGCTGAAACAGCTTTACTGGCCTGTATAATAGCATTTAATGGCCTTTTTATCTTTTTCCGTGTAAATAATATTAAAAACAGGACGAGAAGAAAAGTTGTAATTAATGCCAGCACAAAAAACTCTGTTGAAGATTTTTCAATAGCAGTATCCAGATCTTGTAAAGGAATCTTTATTATGAGGGAACCGAGAATCACATCAGATTCTTTATGCGCATGACATGAGCTTGTGTAGCACGATTTTTCATTGAAAATGGGCGATCTGATTATCAGGAATCTCTGACTCTGATCGTTTAGATTCATGTTGCAATCGCTGTTGACATCAATTATCCGGTAAGATTTTTCAAGTGGAGGGAACATGGTTTGGATATCCGGATGACAACTTTTGCAATTCGGATTGCTGTGAAGGATATTTTCTGATGAAAAAGATGAATAAACCAGGCTATCCCGGATATCATACATATTAACATCATCAATTCCGGACATGGTATTAATAACATCAAGAGTTCTCTGAAGTGCACTCTTATCATTTTCGAGCATGGAATAATACAAAGCGCCTTCGACCATGGAACCGATATTATTTCCATTCTGACGAATCACCGTGTTAAGGTATTGCTCGTTAACAGATCTGAAAATAATGCCGAAGGAAACAAAAAGGAAAACAGATAATAAGGTGATGGTATAAACAACCCTGCTATAAATTGAAGATCTGAATTTTACATAACCTCTAAGGAATGGGCTTCCCAGGAAATTTCCGGATTTTATTTTATTAAAAAAGGTCATGCAGATAATCCTTAATTAAATGGGATTCAATTTGCCTTCAACTTTGAAAACGCGATTTTTGCAGTAAAGCCACAATCCCGAAAAGTTTCGCAAAGTTTAATTAATTTCATTATTGACTTTGCGAAACCTGAATACCTTATGTAATTCTGATATATGGCAAGTTAAAAAAAACCTGCTATTTATTACCATTTACAGATTCTATTTTTCAGCAGGCGCTTTTAAAAAAGATTCCTGAAAATCCCTCCAGATTTCTTCCGGAAGTTCAGAAAGGGTATTGTCGCGTAGTTCACCACCATCCTGCAATATTACATAAGAAGGTTCCGGTGAGTACTTTTTCATGGATTCTGCTATGAAATCCTTAAATCTTTCCAATTCTTTGATCGACCATCGGGTTGCATCTTCAGCAAGTAAATATGAATTTGTTTCTGCAACCCAGCTTGAAGGTTTAATTTTATACACCCAACCCAGCCCGTAAGGATCGGCAATCAATAAATCAGGATTCTCATTCAGATTTTCGTTTGTTGTCAGTATTTTTCCGGAAATAGGAGAAAAGACCTGGAGGACTCTTCCGTTCTGATCAATTTCAGTCAGCAAATCCCCTTTCCTGATCATATCACCGGGATTTTTAAGGTTACTGAATTTTACCTCACCTGTGATGTGCAGTAGTAAATCATCCAGTCCCACTTTAGCTGCTCCTGATTTTTCCAGATGCGCCCAGGTGTGGTTTTTACTGAAAAATAAACCCTGAGGAATCCTTAAAATTTTATCAGAAAGTATTCCCAATGCCTTTTTTATACCTTTTGTTTTAGACTGTCTGTTCAATAGTACCCAGAAAGGAATCAGCAAAGCCAAAAAAGCAATAATGACAATATATTCAATTCCTTTCGTTGCAAAAATGTTGTGATAGCTAAATTCTTCCATTTTTTTAATTTTTTGTGCTTTCTCCTTAAAAACAGGGAAAGCTGATTACAATATTTATTTTTCTTCCTTTACCCAGGAAGGCGGGTCCTGTAAAACTGGCAGACGGTTAACGACCCATCTGAAGATCCAGATTTCAGTAAAGATTACTGCAAGGGTAACAACTAATTCCATCCAGGTTGGAACATACCGGATTGCTGCATCCCATCTGAAGCCGATAACGGTTACATTAAGCCGGTTCAAAATAATTCCCAGCATAGTTAGAATGGCTGCAATTCGAATAAGTAAAACATTATTTTTCCTGTAGCTGATAAAGAAAAGGATCATTGGAAAAACAACAAAACCAACCATTTCCAGGATATACCAGTATCCCATCGGAGTATTGAGAAGATCCCAATGCTGACCGTGAATAAATACCAGAAGATGGAGGAAAAAATAGGCGAACATGGTTCCAGTGCAAATTTTTGATAAGCCAATAATTATTCCGTTTTGCGCATGATGATCTTTCTCGCTGATCTTATCAGAAAACACCTTATGACTTATAGTTCCCTCGAAAATAACCATTGAAAGACCTGCGAAAATGCTTGATACAAAAAACATGACCGGGATAAATTCAGAATACCACAAAGGATGTATCTTATCCTTTGCCATCAGGTAAAGAGCTCCTAAGCCTGACTGATGCAGTGTTGATAAAGTAATTCCGAATATAACCGCTGCAATAGTCATTCCCGAAAGGATTTTTCTTGCCCGTTTTGCTCCCAGCCATTCAGCAATGGCTGGTGAAAATTCAATCAACTGGGCAATCATATACAACAGGAAATGCCATGCAACCAGGAATAAAACCGAACTGGTTCCAAAATTATTTCCGATGATAGGATTAATAACATTCCAGGGGCGTCCCAGATCCAGCAACAAGGCTCCTGCATAAAACACGTAAGCAAGGAATCCGTTCAATACCGTTATCCTGACGATGGAATGGTACTTTTTCATGTTCAGGATATAAACCATAAAAGTTAGGACATACGCTCCCCCGGCAAAAGCAACGCCTGTAACCACATCAAAACCTATCCACAAGCCCCATGGAACTTCCTGCGTAAGATTTGTAACTGCTCCCAGTCCTTTCCAGAAACGGATGACGATAAGTACCAGGCCTAAAAGGATAACCGGGATGGAAATAATATTAAAAGGCGTAAGCCATTTTCCTTTGGGTTTTAGCTCAGAGAGTAGAAATTTCCAGGTAGACTGGCTATCCGGATTATTCTGCAGGGTATAGGCGGAATTACTCATTTTCTTCTTCTTTTGATTTGTTATTTTTAGTAGCCTCGTGGATGCCCAGTAAAACTGCAGGCCAGAGGACGAAAATTGTTGGAACGCTGTAAAGGAATCCTTTTGATAATTCAGGATAGGATGATTTCTGAATCTTGGTATTTAATCCCAGCTCCTCAAAAGGTACCGGAGATAACTGTAAATATTCTGTTCCGCCGGCTTCATGCTCACCATAAATATGATCATAATACATATCCGGATTATCATGAATTCTCTTTCGGGCTTCTTTAATCAGTTCTCTTCGCGGGCCGAAAACCAATGCCTCGGCCGGGCAATTTTCTACACATACAGGCAACTTGCCTTCCAACTGCCTGTCATAACACATATCACACTTTTCAATTTTTGGATTTGCACTATGGTATTCAAATTTCGGGATGTCGAACGGACAGGAAACCATGCAATACCTGCAACCCATACATTTACTTCCTCTCCAGATTACCGCCCCTTCATGTGTTTTATGCATAGCCTGGGTCAGACAGGCAGCTCCGCACGCGGGCTCATTGCAATGGAAACATTGTGTTTTCCGATACACCTCTCCTTTAGTGGTGCTAAAAGCATTAATAACTGTCCGTCTTTTTTCGTCAGTTTTCCGAACAACTCCCGCAATAAGTTCATCAGATGAGGCTGGGAAACCATGAGCTTCTGCACAGGCTGCTTCACATGATTGACACCCAACACATTGTGCAGAATCATAAAGCATTCCATAAAACTCCACTGATTCTTTTTCTTTTGGCCTGGCATGCAGTTCTTTTCCTATGGCGATCGTTACTCCGGCAATGCCAAGTGTTTTCATGAAGCCGCGTCTATCTAAACCCATAATTTTATATTTAGAATGTTAATAATAACTTATCAGAGCAGTTGTGGTTATTTTGATGTGTTGATAAAGTTGGTCTGAAATTCTTCCCATACCTGTGGGCTCATTTCCGAAAGTAAATTGTCTTTAAGTTCTCCACCGTCCTGAAGTACAACATGACTGTATTGCAGGGTGTCGGGTTTCAATATTTGTGCAAGGAAATCCTTCAGTCGTGAAAATTCATTTTTTATCCAGTTTTTGTATTTATCTGCCATAAATAAAAAAGGAATTTCCTTTAACCAGTTTGATGGTTCGATCATATAAACCCATCCATCAGAATAAGGAGATGAATTAATTAAAGCTGAATTACAAATAAGGAGTTGATTTTTCTCTTTAATAATTCCCGAAACCGGAGAATAAATATTTAATTGTTTGCCCTTTTGGATAATGGAAAAAACAGGTTCTCCCTTTTTTATTTTTTCCCCGGGATTTTTCATCTTTACCTGGGTAATTGCCCCGGTAAGATGTTGCAGAAAGTCATCGATTCCTATTTTAACAAGGCCTGATTTTTCCATAAAAGCCCATGTATGAGTTTTATCGAAATACAGTCCATTAAGAATGTCAACGGAGTTTTCATTAAAAACAGGTTTAATAGCTAAACCGGAAAGAGATGGATCCACCCTTTTGTTTTTTCTGTACCGGATTGCAACATCCAATAAGAAACCGCTTACCACCATTGCACCTAATATGAATAAAACCAGTCTCAGGTTAGATTTATCGTTTTCCTGTGTGGCAATGTCAATTTTACCGGCAATTAACTTTTCTACCTTGGTTTGACGCTCATTAAATGCAAGGTCACAATAACCGGTAGGTATAATAAATTGCTGCCCGTCAGTGAGAACCCATTTCACAAATGCGAGCTCAATTTCTTCTGTTGGTTTTGATGAAGCAACAGTATAAATATTACTGTATAAAGCTTTTGGATATTTCCCGATCCAGACTCCCCTGGTGAATGCATTTAAATCGTCATAAATCTTTTCATTTGAATCAATTCTTCCGTTATTGTTTCTGTCGATAGGCATTAACCTGATATTCTCCATAATTTTATGATTCTTATAATCAAGGATGTCTGTCAACTTGCAAAACCCGATGGCATATGGATCTTTTTGAACAGCTGAAACCATTTCTTTACCGCCATCAACAACAATACCATTAAAAATAACCTGATCTGCATTTAGAAAATTGGCAATCCCTGCATTTACAGACTTATTGTCGATAAAATAATAATTTACGGTAAGATTTTGAACGTTTTCAACCAGAGTACCCCAGTTCATTTTTCCGGAATTTGTAAAAATCTGCACAAACTCCTGAGAGGAAATACCCTGCTCATTAATTTCTTTCAGAAATGGGTTTTGAGAATTAATGACCGGTACAAAAACATCACGACCAATTACCTCTTTCCATATTGATTCCCTGTTAAGTAATGAGTAATATTCCTGAGACACGAAACCCAGATTGGCTCCTGTGTTTATTTCAACTATACCCTTTTCGGTAACAGGTATTACATGAATCTTTAAAACGGGATTTATAATATTATACTCTTCAGCCCATCTGGATGCAAGAATAAATAAATCCGGTGAACTTAAAACGGTTATTGAATCCTTAACAGGAGTGTTATTGATCGGTCTTTCGCTGCTGCTCAGATTAGTGCAAAGCAGCAAAAGTGTGCTGGTTAAATAAAGAATCATGTTTTTCATGGCCGTCCGGTATTAAGTATGATAATTTGGAGTAACCAACTATAGTGCCAAAGAAAAAGATTAGCTCTATCGCTCTGTCAATCAATACTATACAATTATTACTGTTTAATATTTAAACAAAGAATGTGTTGCATTTTTAAACACTCAATTTTAATCCACTTGCTATCATCTTGTTTTATAAATACTTAATGGGTGTGTGTAATTTCTATACAGCTGTTGTAATTTTCAACAACGAGTACAGCATCCCCTTACCTGATAAGGATTTTCAAACATTAACATACAGGTTCGGGTAGAGGTATTTAGAGCTGCGGCCCGAACACTAACCATGTATATACTCAAATAGCAAACCGGAAAAAGTTTAATAAAAAAACTACCTTTGCCGGTAATAGTAATCCATGAAATTTCAAGTTCACGAGTTCGAAAATGGCATACGCCTGGTTCATCAGCCTTCAGCTTCACTGGTCGCTCATTTCGGCTTTATTGTGCTTACAGGTTCCCGTGATGAAGAGGAGAATGAACACGGCATGGCTCATTTTATTGAGCATGTGATTTTCAAGGGAACAAAAAATCGTAAAAATTATCATATCATATCCCGTCTTGAAGATGTGGGAGGTGAAATCAACGCTTATACAACAAAAGAGGAAACCTGCATACATTCTTCCTTTCTGAAGGTGGATTATAAACGGGCCATTGAGCTGATTTATGATATATGCTTTAATTCCGTGTTTCCTGAGAAAGAATTATCCAGGGAGAAAAGCGTAATTCTGGATGAAATACTGTCCTACCAGGACAATCCCTCAGAATTGATTTTCGACGACTTTGAAGAACAAGTCTATCATGGTCTTCCTATCGGGAGAAATATCCTGGGAACCCAGGAAAATCTCGAGAAATTCGACCGTAACAGCATCCTGCAGTTCATCCGTAATAATTATTCTACTTCCGAAATGGTAATATGCTCTGTAGGGGACATCAATTTCGGAAGGCTGGTAAACCTATGCAAAAATTATTTCGGATCGGTTAAATCCAAAAGTCGTGTAAAGCTCAGGATTGAACCAAACGGTTATAAGCCGCGGTATAAATCCCTCGAAAAAAATACATTCCAGAACCATTGTATAGTTGGAAATCTGGCATATAAAATGAATGATGAACGAAGAATAGGTTTATTGCTCTTGTCGAATATTCTTGGCGGACCGGGTATGAACAGCCGTCTGAACATGAGTCTTCGTGAAAGGAACGGATATGCATATGATGTTGAATCGCATTACGCGCCCTACTCCGATACAGGAATATTTTTGGTTTATTTTGGTTGCGACAAGGTGAAATATGATAAAAGTATCAACCTGGTTCATAAAGAGTTCGATAAGCTCAGGAAGTATCCTTTAGGCTCCCTGCAGCTCAGTAAGGCTAAAAAACAAATCCTGGGACAGGTAGCAATAATGTCTGAAAACAACGAAACACTTATGCTTTCCATGGGAAAAACATTGCTTGTTTTTAACCGGATCGATACTCTGGAAGAAATCCGTAAAAAAATCGAAGCAGTTACATCCCTGCAAATAATGGAAATCGCCAACGATATTCTCAACCCGAACTTCCTCTCGGTATTAAAATATAGCTAATGGAACTATCTGCATTTAATAAAGATATCTGGAATTATATTGAAGCACATACATCCTCAGAGGACGAAGTTTTAGCCGCACTCAACCGCTACACTCATCTTAAAGTCATACATCCCAGGATGCTGAGCGGACAGGTTCAGGGAAAATTTCTTGAATTTATCAGCTGTATGCTACAGCCCTCCAATATTCTGGAAATCGGTACGTATACAGGTTATTCTGCTATTTGTCTTGCCAGGGGACTTAAAGCCGGCGGAAAACTTACTACTATAGAAATTAATGATGAATTGGCTTCAGTCTCCTCAAATTTTTTTAAAGAGGCCGGACTTTCAGGTATAATCCATCTTATTACCGGAGATGCCCTTGAGGTCATCCCTGATTTGGAATCTGGAATTGACCTGGTATTCATGGATGCTGAAAAGGAACAATATTCTGCATATTTTGATTTGGTATTCCCAAAATTAAAAACCGGCGGTTTCATATTGGCCGACAACACGCTGTGGGATGGGAAAGTGGTCTTTGAAAAGGATTTTACCGACCCGGCAAGTATTGCCTTAAGAACCTTCAACAAAAAAATTCAGGACAACCCTAAAGTAGAAAACCTGATCATACCACTACGAGACGGAGTGAGTATTATCCGTAAAATCCTCAGCTGAAATTTCTTCATTGTTTCCAGTTAAACAAATTCTCAACATTATTGTTATTTACCAGAATCTATAGAAAACAGGTATTGTAGTTTGCAGAAATTCCGATATGGCGAATTATTCAATTAAAGATCTGGAAAAGTTGACTGGGATTAAGGCCCATACCTTGCGTATTTGGGAAAAGAGATATAATCTTCTTGAACCAAAACGCACAATCACAAATATACGTTTCTATGATGATGATGACTTAAAAAGGATCCTCAATGTGGCATTACTCAATCGCACCGGAATTAAAATCTCCCATATCGCTGAGCTTGATGAAGTTGAAATAACTGATAAGATTTCTGACCTGGCAAAACATCATCCTGACACTGAGAGTCTGTTAGACAATCTTGTTATGTCTATGATAGAACTTGATGAGAAAAAATTCGGAAAGGTTCTTGCCAGATCTACACAACAGCGAGGTTTCGAAGATACCGTACTGCATCTAATTTATCCATTTTTCGAGAAAATCGGAGTTCTTTGGCAAACAGGAGTTGTGAATCCCGCCCAGGAACATTTCGTATCTAACCTTATAAGACAGAAACTCATTGCAGCAATCGATAAACTTGTTGAAAATGATCAGCCCGATGCACAAAGATTTATTATGTTTCTTCCCGAGGGAGAACTCCACGAAATCAGCTTGCTGTTCTTCTATTACCTGGCTAAAAAAAATGGCCAGAAGGTGGTTTACCTTGGACAATCAGTTCCTTTTAAAGATCTGACTGCAGTAGCTCACATTAAACCCTGTGATTATATTCTTACTGCTTTTAGTTCTACTTTCAGTGGCATTGATATTAACAAGTTCCTGATAAAATTATCTGATACCTTTCCAAAGCAGAACATTTTTTTCTCATCATTTGATTATGAAAATATGGCCCGCCGCTTCCCTGAGAATGTTACACGGGTTAAAAACGCTTTGCATTTTGCAGAGATCATTGGTAAAATCTGATAATTCAAAATGTTTTATTTCTATCCGTATTTATCAGTTCATTCAGCTGGTTAACATTCAATTCCGTGAGCCAGGGAAAACCTGTTAATAAATCGTTTATAAATGTACCTGGTCATTTTTGTATATTTGACTAAAATACAGCAAAATGCGAGTTATCCTTCTGCTATTTCTATTTTTTTTTGTTGGTTTTGCGCAGATTTGTGCCCAGGATAAAAAAGCATTCAAAACTCAGTTTCTGGAAGGGGAATACTTCTTTTACATAGGGGAATTTAACGAAGCCCGGTTCATTTATTCAGAACTTCTCAAAGAAGATCCGGACAATGCAAATCTCAAATTTCTGATTGGGGCATGTTACCTGAGTATTAATGGAGAAAAATCGAAGTCGGTGGCTTACCTGGAACAGGCTGCTGAAAGTGTTTCACCTGGTTACAGGGAAGGATCGTACAAAGAAAGAAATGCTCCCACAGAAAGCATTTTTGCTCTTGCCCGTGCTTATCATATTCAAAATCAACCTGATAAGGCCATATATTATTATAAAAAATATTATAATATCATGAAATTGAAGGATCCTGCAGAAATCGATTATGTAAATAAACAGATCGAATCCTGCATGCTTGCAGAGAAGATGCTTCTCAATCCTCAACCCTATAACAGAACTCCTTTCAGTTCAGATGTAAATATTTACGCCTCCAATTTCAATGCCGTTATGGCTGAAAAAGATTCAATTTTGATTTACATGCGTAAAAAGCCATTCTATACCGCTATCATGATGACCCGAATGAAAAATGGAAAATGGACCTATCCAATTGCGATCAACGATCAGCTGGAAGTTGATGATAATAGCATAGTATGTTCGATTTCGGGCGATGGGAAAGAATTATATATGAGTCTCGGGAAAGATCAGATTTATGATATTTATGTAAGCAGCTTCAAAAAGGATAAATGGGGTAAGTTAGAAAAGTTGAATAATAATATTAACACAAATTACAGCGAAACGCATGCTTCTATCTCGAAGGATGGACAGAAACTTTATTTCACAAGCGACAGGCCGGGTGGTTTAGGGGCTATGGATATATGGGTTTCGGAAAAAGATAGAAATAATGAATGGGGACCTGCAGTAAATCTTGGTCAACCCATAAATTCTGTATACAGCGAAGAAACTCCTTTTATAAATAAAAATGGCAAAATTCTGTACTTCAGCTCGATGGGTCATGCTACCATGGGTGGTTTCGATGTGTTTTTCAGTAGTCTCCTGCCAAATGGCAACTGGTCTTATCCTGCAAACATGGGTTACCCGGTAAGTACCTGCGATGATGATCTTTTCTATTACCCGCTCGGCGATGGTCAACAGGCTCTTTTCAGCGGACTTATGGATGAAGGGGAAGAAAAACAAAAAATTAATCTTATAACGCTCGATACTATCTCCCGGTTTAAAAATGTTGCCCTTAAGGGTACAATAACCCTGGAAGACAATATCCAGGAACTTGATGAATCATTCACTGTAAGAATTACAAACAGTGTGAATAAGGATTCCATAATCACGATAAAGCCCAATCAGAAAACCGGAGAATACAGCATTGACCTCAAGGCAGGAAACTATGAACTGAGTATGGAAGGTAAAGGGTACACAATGGCAAAAGTAAATATTGCGGTTGTTGAAGGAGTCAGCAGAAATGAAATCCTAATGGAAACCCCAATGACACCTGCAAATGTAAGTTCAGGGGAATACCTGATAATCAGAAACGTGCTTTTCGCCTTTAATGATTATTCCCTTAATGACGAGGCGAAAGATGAACTCGAAAAACTCTACCGGGCTATGCAGAAGCATCCCCGGATTTATGTTCAGGTAACCGGGCATGCCGATGCTATTGGTGATCAGGAATATAACCTGAAATTATCAGTTAAAAGAGCCACTAGTGTGGTTGAATACCTGGTTAAAAAAGGGATTAGTAAAGAGCGATTTGTTTCACTGGGTCTGGGAGAACAACAGAATATTGCAATGAATCAGAACCCTGACGGGTCAGACAACCCGGAAGGAAGAAGGCTTAACCGTTATGCGGAAATTAAACTGATCAACAACTCCGATGAACAAATTAAGATCGAACAAATTGAGGTTCCCCAGCATTTGAGGCCGAAAACGGATTTGATATATACGGTTTTGCTTGCGCAAACCAATGATCCGGCTTATGTTCCTCAAAAAATTCAGGGAACAAAAATCAGCCTGAAGGAAACCGACCGCGTACGCTTATTCTTTACTGAAGATTACCGTGATAGAAAAAAAGCAGTGGAAATGCTTAATTATGCCATAGATAATGGTTTCCCGGAAGCATCGATAATGATACAAAGCGAAAAAGAGGAGCTGATTCTGTCATTGTCCAGCCGTAAAGCTGAAAATAAACCTCCCTTTACAATTCAGATCCTGGCCCTTAAAAATCCTGTTGATCTTACCAGTTTCGAGAGTCTTGGAGAGGTATCACAATTATCTGGAAGTAATGGTTATTATAGATATATCAGTGGTTTTTACATGACAATGGACCATGCCTTAAAAGATCTGCAGAAATTATCTGGTAAATACCCCGATGCATTTATTAATTCTTTAGATAGATATACCGGTAAAACAGTAGCTAAAATCAATAATACCGAGCCTGAACAGGTTTACTATTCAATTCAATTCAGCGCTACCCATGTAGCAGCAGATTGGAACAAATACAAGAAACTTGGAAATGTTCGCGTCAGTTTTGGAAAAGATGGCTATTACAGGTATTATCTGGGGATATTTAATAACAGACAAGAAGCTGAAATAGAACTTAACCGCATAAAATCTCTTGGATATGGTGATGCCTTTTTGAAAAAATTTGAGAAAAGTGAGTGACTGGGTTTAGGAGTGACGGAGTGACGGAGTGACGAAGTTACGAAGTTACGAAGTGACGGGTGACGAAGTTATGAGGTAATGTGCTCTCTTGAGCTAGCGTCTCCGCATGGTAGCTTCGGCGCTCAAGGAAAGTTAAGTGACTAATTGGGGACAAGGAGACAGGATTAATTAATGATCTTGCCGATTCACAGGGGCAGATCATCATCTCTTTATATAGTTAAATCAATAATTTATTCTGTTTAACAATTGTTTAACAGTTTTAAGAAAACAAAATTTGTTTAAAACTTATTTAGAAAACTGAATGCCAAAACTTCTAAGACGCTTTGTTTTCAAGAAAAATAAATTCCATTCTTATTTATAACAGTAACCATTTTACCCCCTTCTTATAAAAAGTCTTTTGGATTTTTGTTTAACTGGTTATTATATTTGTTAAACAATTTGAATTAAGAACAAATAAAAATAACGGCCATGACAGCGATGGAATTTAATAATAAACTGATTAGTATGGAGGACAGTCTTGAAAGATTTGCTCTCAGTCTGACATCCAACCGGGAAGAAGCAAAGGACCTGTTACAGGAGACTTACCTAAAAGCGCTCACCTATCGTGATAAATTTGTTGAGTTTACCAATCTGAAAGCCTGGGCCTATACGATAATGAAAAACACCTTTATTAACAATTACCGTAAAGCAATTCGTGAAAATACTACTGTTGATAACACAAAAGACCTTTTTTACCTGAACAATGCTAAAGAGTCTTCTTTGGTAAGACCTGATTCTGAATATGCCTTCAAAGAAATTAATAAAGCCATTGAATCTCTGGAAGATGAGTTTAAAATCCCTTTTCGCATGCATACTGAAGGCTTCAAATACAAGGAAATTGCAGAAACCCTTGATCTGAAAATTGGTACGGTGAAAAGCAGAATCTTTTTTACCCGTAAAAAATTGATGGAATTATTGAAAGATTATAAATAAAAATTTTTATCTGAATTTAAGAGTTTAAGGTCCGTTAATCCCGGATGAAAAGGGATCTGCGCGGAGCTTGTGGCCACCTGTACCCATGAAAATGATGCTGAAATGAAGTTTATCCTTGTAAACAAAGTTTCGTTTTTGATTGTTACAGGTAAAAATAATTCCGTATCAAACGGTTTGCATGCAACCTAAATTCGTTCTTAACAGTATTTTAGTCAGTTAATTAGATGTTATTTTCGGGATACACTCAGACTCTGATATCCTGAATTTCTGACAAAGAAATTTGTAGCGGTAAGAAAATATACCTTCCACTTTTTTTCGTACAAATAAAAAATTAACAATCCCCCCAAGCCAGCCATAAGGAAGTTTATAATACAACAGGTCTGTTATTTCAACACCGCCATCTACCTTTTTAAAACGATGTTCGTGGTGCCAGATGCCATAGGGACCAGATAACTGGCTATCGATAAAATACTCCATTTCTCTGACCTGTGTAATTTCGGTAACCCAATTTACTTTAAATCCCGGTAATGATTTGAGAGTGTATGAAATGATCATTCCCGGGTACATTTTAGGGGGAACATCTGTCAGTATTTTAAATCCCATGTAGTCAGGGGTCATATCTTTCAGATTTTGAGGAGAGGAAAAATAATCCCATGCTTTCTCAAGACTGATAGGAACAAATTGTACTGTTTTAAGGGAATGAATCATTGTTACTAATATTATGGTTTAACAGATTATAACAAAAAGATGGCTAAAGCGCATTAAAATTCTCTATGACTCTTGTTTTTTTATTGTTCCACCCGGTGCAATATTATTTGGAAAATCTAATAAATCTAAATATAAAATAATATTTTTTAAAATTCAAATGTATAAGTGACACAAATGATAATTATAGAAACACCCATTGTGGATTGATTGAAAGAAAATTAAAAAGGTTTTGAATAACTACGTACCCGTTAAAAAATCATTTTAAAATCCAAAATAATAAATTTTCCGATGTATATTCGCACGCACTAATTTCCAGCAAGATTCATCATGAAGTTTAGGTTAATAT
>CAYGFI010000011.1:0-8293 GCA_964349045.1 uncultured Chitinophaga sp. | reverse complement strand
AATCCGGCAGCCCCATTCTGCTTTGCGAATTCGATCAGGCCATCAATCTGGCTGTGGGAATAAGTTAATATATTTATTTGGAAAAGAGATTGCCGTACTGATGAAAAAGTTTACTTAAAAACCATAAATATTTCAATTTTATGATAACAATTCTTGTCCAATCCACTCATAAAGCTCTTAGGAAAGTTTTTCTACTAAGCATTTTCTTTATGTTACCACTTATAGTATCTGCATCCTCAGGGGTAGTGCCATCCCTTGGTCCTGTAAGAGTCGAGTTCATTATTTTCGCTCTGATTCTTGCATGTGTTGCTATGTTCCACAAGCAGACTTTCTGGGTAGCGGTAACAGGATTGACAGTCCTGCTGATCTTCAAATTCATTTTTGATCCGGGATTTCACTTTATTCACCATATGTTCGGAGAGACTCCTATGCTTGAACAAATCATGGACAAAGGTCTGCGACAGGGAGAATGGGGCATAATCCTTAACCTTCTGGGCTTATTGCTCGGATTTGCAATCCTGGCAAAGGTATTTGAAGAATCAGGGGTGCCTGAAGCTCTGCCAAAATTTCTCCCGGATGACTGGAAGGGTCCGTTTATTCTTCTCGTGTTTGTCTTTATTTTTTCAGCCTTCCTTGATAATATTGCCGCTGCCCTGATTGGCGGAACCATAGCCCTCGTGGTTTTTAAAGGAAAAGTTCATATCGGTTATATTGCCGCTATTGTTGCAGCCAGTAATGCCGGTGGGAGTGGCAGTGTGGTAGGTGATACAACTACTACAATGATGTGGATTGACGGGGTTAGTCCTTTTAATGTTTTACACGCTTTTTTTGCAGCAGGAACTGCACTTATATTCTTTGCCTGGTTCGCTTCCCACCAGCAGGATAAATACCACAGGATTCAAAAAAATGCCGGTCCGGATGTTAAAATTTTCTGGATTAAATTGCTTATAGTTTTACTGATGTTAATCGGTGCCATTATTTCCAATTTCGTTTACGATATGCCGGCTCTTGGTGTATGGATTGCGATATTGACCGGGGCTTTATTCAGCCCTATCCCATGGAAAGAAGTTCCCAATGCAATCAAAGGAACCATCTTTCTTCTTAGTCTTGTTCTCTGTGCATCGATGATGCCTGTTGAAGATCTGCCTGACGCGTCATGGGTTACAGCTCTGATGCTTGGATTCCTTTCAGCTGTTTTTGATAATATCCCATTGACAAAATTATGTCTCGAGCAGGGTCATTATGATTGGGGAATGCTGGCATATTCAGTTGGTTTCGGTGGATCGATGATATGGTTCGGCTCGTCTGCAGGTGTTGCCATTACAAATAAATTTCCTGAAGCCCGTCATGTGGGTCGTTGGTTAAAAAGTGGCTGGCATGTTGCAGTAGCCTATGTAATAGGATTTTTTGTACTGTATTTTATTATGGGATGGGAACCTGCCGATAACAGGGAACATAAAATAATCAATTGCCCGGTACCTGAGTGTCCCTTGGCAACTGATCAGGATATTCAATCAAAAGATCTTACTGTCAGCACAACAATAAGTGACTTTAAATAAGAAAAACTGTCTGAATTTGTCGATTTCATTGTGTTCCCGGAGGAGATAGATGCCCGGAACGAAGTAGCTTTCCATCAGTTGTTCCATGACGATTCTTCACAACGTGTTTATTTTGAAGCAGGCAGCAACCCAAACGGACCCATGGCTTATGGATACGATGTACTTCACAATGGCGTACGCAGTGAAGGCATATCATATGGATTGATGATCGCAGTTCAAATGAATAAAAAGATGGCGTTTGATGGCCTATGGAGAATATTTGCACCTGCAAATTATAGCACTACTATTTTTTCTGTAATATTATAATTATCACCCTGCACTCTGATAATAAAAATTCCAATCCTGTTAAAACTCAAAGTCCTTATTTCGTTTGAATTTACCTTTATTGTATTACAAAGGATTCCATTGATTGAAAAAATCTGTATCAACGCAGGGCCACTATTAATGCCTTTCTGTTGGATGCAAATTTCTGTTGAACCGTAAACCTTCCATACCTTAAAGGCAGGTTCCTTTTCGGGATTATAATTTACAGAAGCCGGGTTTTGTGTTTTCTTCACTACCTTATCGAGGGGTACAAAATCCCATGTTATTTTTTTGTTTGTTCTGGAATAGGTTAAAACCATTACATCATTCACACTATCAGCAAACTCAGGCGCCATGGTAGATGTAAGAAAGGTAATACTGTCTTCAGGTGAATATTCAATATTAATTTTAGATTTATCTCCACCTAAACAAATAACTTTCACACCTTTGTTTTTTGCATTTTGGAGGAGGGGATATACTTCCTGGTAGAAATTGGTTGTATCGAGTTGTTTTGTACTTTCGGCGACTGAATCAATCCGGGTTGTGAAATCGTTGTTGCCAATCATCCAGAGCAAACGGCCGTGCAAAACAACCAGGTAATTTGACTTATTGATGGTATCACAAACATTTTTTATCATATCCAACTGGTCCCCGGAAATAAAAGAGTTTTGAAACCCAAAAGCATCCTGCTCGGTATCGAGAACTAAAAATGTAATACCATCTCTGTAATATGAGTAGTATGTTGGTCTCCCGGTATATTCTTCAATAAGTGCAGGATGATCAAGGTCATGATTGCCCATGCTCCATAAAGTATTGGGACTACCCAGGTCAAAGAGACTATCGCAATAATCCATGGAAACCCTGTTAAAGCTGGTATTCCAGGTTATGTCGCCTCCAAGCAATATCATATCATACTTTGAAAAATCAATTTTTTCAATTGCAGGCAAAACGCTTTGCTGCTGCTTGTTTTCGCTCCGGGGGTGCGGTACAAAAATAAATTTCAAAATGGAATCGCTTTGAGAAAACCCACTATGGATGCTTAATGCAATTATAAGAAAAAACAAAAGTGCTTTCATCCGTATAAAATTTATTTTCAATGGTCGGATGGAACCCACATTAAGAGTTTTTATTCATGTGTGTAGGCGTTTCCCGAAATATGTGGGTTTCATCAATGAAATCTATTTGATTTCGATGGATATTAACTTACAAATCTAATGATTTTTATAAGTAAACCTTTCAAAACATGCTCCAGGGTTTAAAGCTGAGCTTTATAGGGAACCATACCATTTCCTTTTCCGTGTAATTGATGTCACAATTAACACGGCAAGAATAAATAAAAAACGCAAATTAATAGCACATCAAAATAGCAGGTAAATTTATTCATGTCTTTTGTTTTTAATAAACCTAATGCAAAATCGCAGGTTTACGAGTTTTACTTTTTTAATAACAAAAAGCCGGGTATGTTGTTTGGTCCCATTTCTTAAAATCCCACAATACCAGCAGGGCTTTCGAAAGATTCAACTTTTTAAATACCTGTGATTCTTCTCAAAATTTGATTTTAGTTTTTGTGAAATCAAAAAATCAGTTAAATTTGCAATCCCATAAGGCGGGAATAGCTCAGTTGGTAGAGCACGACCTTGCCAAGGTCGGGGTCGCGAGTTCGAGTCTCGTTTCCCGCTCCAAAACGTGATCAGAGATTTGTGATCCGTCAGAAAAGAATCCCGGAAGGGATTTTTTTTTCAGAAGGTTTTATCCTCGTACATTGACATGCCCGGATGGTGGAATTGGTAGACACGCAGGACTTAAAATCCTGTGGCCATTGCGGCTGTGCGGGTTCAATTCCCGCTCCGGGTACAGTATCAAAAAAAAGCCCATTGAATTCCAAAAAATTCAGTGAGCTTTTTTTTACAAATTATTTCAACCCCGACAACTTCTTGATCTCATTCAACTTATTCAAAGCCTCGATCGGAGTGAGGTTATTGATGTCCATTTTCATTATTTCATCCCTGATCTGCCTCAGTACGGGGTCTTCCAGTTGAAAGAAACTCAACTGCATTCCTTCACGGCCTGAGGCAATATCGGCAACCGGTTTGCTTAATCCCTCTCCACCGGATGATTTTTCCAATTCCTTAAGTATTTCTTCTGCCCGTTTTACAACCGATTTGGGCATTCCGGCCATCCGGGCCACATGAATTCCAAAACTATGCTCACTGCCTCCTCTAACCAGTTTTCTAAGGAAAATAACCTTATCGTCCAGTTCCTTGATGGAAATATTATAGTTTCTTACCCTGCTGAAAGAATTTTCCATCTCGTTCAGTTCATGGTAATGAGTGGCAAACAACGTTTTTGCTTTAAAAACGGGATGTTCATGGATATATTCCACCATGGCCCATGCAATTGAAATTCCATCGTAGGTGCTGGTACCACGTCCTATTTCATCGAGAATGATAAGACTTCGTCCGGAAAGATTATTCAGGATACTGGCCGCTTCGTTCATCTCAACCATAAAGGTGGATTCTCCGAGGGAGATGTTGTCGCTCGCCCCTACCCTGGTAAAAATCTTGTCCACCAGCCCGATTTCCGCACTTGCTGCCGGTACAAATGAGCCCATCTGCGCCATCAGCACGATGAGGGCAGTCTGGCGCAGCAGGGCAGATTTTCCCGACATATTCGGACCGGTAAGGATTATGATCTGCTGATCCTCACTATCCAGAATCATGTCATTCGGAACATATTTCTCATCAACAGGGAGTTGCTGTTCAATCACCGGGTGACGGCCTTCTTTGATATGGATGATATCGGAATCGGAAAGTATGGGGCGTACATAATTGTTATCAACGGCAATCCTGGCAAAGGACAACAGGCAATCAATACGTGCGAGCAGACTGGCATCTAATTGTATAGCGGGAATAAATCCCCCGATACTATAAACAAGATCCTGAAATAGTTTTGCTTCGAGAGCAAGACTTTTCTCTTCGGCTCCAAGGATTTTTGATTCGTACTCTTTGAGTTCTTCGGTAATATAGCGTTCTGCACTAACGAGGGTTTGTTTTCTAATCCACTCCCCGGGAACTTTTTCTTTATGAGTATTGCGAACCTCGATGTAATAGCCGAAAACACTGTTGAATCCGATTTTAAGGGATGTAATACCGGTTTTTTCTATTTCACGTTGTTGAATCTCCAAAAGATAATCTTTTCCCGAGTACATGATTTTCCGTAGTTCGTCAAGTTCCTCAGAAACTCCTTTGGCAATTACATTGCCTTTGTTCATCTGGTTTGGAGGATCTTCGTGCAGCTCCCTTGAGATCCTTTCGATAACCGTTTCGCACGGGTTCATTTGCTCACCTAGTTTTTTCAGTGATTCGACACCGGAATTCACGGAGTATTCTTTCAGGGGATGTATGGCTGAAAGGGATATTTTCAGTTGCTGAAGTTCCCTCGGGTTAATGCGGTTTACTGCAACTTTTGAGATGATCCGTTCCAGGTCCCCTATCTTTTTGAGCTGCTCTTCAAACAGTTTTCTTTCCGGCTCATTCTCTTTCAGGTATTCCACCACATCGAGTCGCTCTTCGAGCGGGTAGATATCTTTCAGGGGCAGGGCAACCCAGCGTTTCAGCAGACGCGATCCCATGGGAGAGATCGTTTTATCGAGAACTGTAATGAGGTTATGACCTTCTTCGTAAATGGATCTGAAAAGCTCAAGGTTCCTGATTGTAAAGCGGTCGAGCCATACAAAATGTTCTTCTTCGATGCGCGAAAGCCGGGTAATGTGACTCAGCTTGTCGTGGCGCGTCAGATCAAGGTATTGCAGAATTGCACCTGCTGCAACTATCCCGCAGCTCAGGTTATCAACTCCGAACCCCTTCAGCGTCCTGGTTTGAAAGTGGGTATTAAGTTTTTCCCGTGCATTGTCCTCCTGAAAAATCCACTCATCGAGAGGATAAGTATAGTACCCCGTTCCGAATAATGTGTTGAACTCACCCAGCTTTCTTTTTTCCAGAAGAATTTCTTTTGGCTGGAAACTGCTGATCAGTTTATCGATATATTCATTGTTTCCTTCGGCCGTGAAAAACTCCCCCGTTGAAATATCGAGAAATGAAACACCGGATAAATTTTTATCCAGATAAACGCTTCCAAGAAAGTTATTTTCTTTATGATCAAGAACGTTGTCGTTAAATGAAACCCCTGGAGTCACCAGTTCGGTAATGCCCCGTTTAACTATGTTTTTGGTAAGTTTTGGATCTTCCAGTTGTTCGCAGATGGCTACCCGCTGACCGGCGCGAACCAGTTTTGGAAGGTAGGTATCCAGTGCATGGAAAGGGAATCCGGCAAGTTCAACAAATGAGGCAGAGCCATTGGCACGGCGGGTTAATGTAATGCCGAGAATTTCAGCGGTACGAATCGCATCCTCCCCGAAAGTTTCATAAAAATCCCCAACCCTGAAAAGAAGAACAGCATCAGGGTGTTTCGCCTTGATGGTGTAATACTGTTTCATCAGAGGGGTTTCGACGTATTTATTGGTATTGCTCAAGTGGATTTTTTATGATATGTAACAAAAATAAGAAAATTGAGACAGCTTATAAGATTCCTGATTAAATCTGTTAAAACTTTCTTTAAGGCAGGTTTAGGAATTGATGATCGATTATTATGCTCTAATGAACCAAGTATTTGATAAAACTGTTATATTCGTTGATGAATTTTTTAATATTATTGTAACACAATGTATTTTTGCCCGTTAAATAGCCTGTTATTTGTACCAACAATAATACTTAAGTCAAATCCTTAATTAAACCCCAAAAAAATGAAAAAGAAAAACTGGTTAATTTTCCCTGCAATGTTCCTTGCACTTATGGTATCGTCTTGCGACGAGGATAAGGATAAAGATGACGATAACAATAATAACACTGAAGAAAAATTCAGCACCTTAAGTGTTGAGGCAAATAAAGCAACTGTTGAAGATGCTGGTATTAAGCTTGTTAAGGAAATGAGTAATATGGAGAACCTCGAAACTGTTGATGTTGTGGTTAATTTTACCGATATCCTTTCTTCCTCTGATCTTAAAAAATCTTTCGTTTCCAAAGAATCAAAAATCGTTTCAACACTTGAAACATTTGTGGCTGTCGCAAACAGAGAAAAGAAAGTAAATGATTTATATCATGAAATGATATCCTCTGATGAACTGTCAGAAGATCCTGAAACTCTGCAGGAAGCCTGGGACGAAAATGTTGGAACCTATACCTGGAATCCTTCCATAGAGGATTGGGATATTGAATATGGCGGAGATAAAATAATTTTATTATTCCCCTCATCTGAAACTTCAGTTACAAATGATGCCAGCTTTACTATTTCAGATTATGCAGGTATAACTTTCACTAACAGCCCACTTGATGATGAATATACAGGTGATTTTCCTGTCTCATTAAATGCAGAATTAAAATCCGGCAGTAAGACACTTGTAACCTTCGTATTTGGCGCCAGTTATGACTCCGAAGGAGTTCCAAATGCCGTTGCTTCAGATCTTACTATTGAAACTTATAAGTTTGAAGTTGACCTTTCAAATACCTCAACTGTAGCTTCAGTGAATTATAAGTTTACAGAGAATGGAAATACGATAATGGAAATGGGCGCAAGTGGTGAAGGTCTGTTCACAAAAGCCAATATTGATGCTAACACTACCACAACCACTCATAGTGAAACCTGGGGATACTGGGATTATGTATATAACGAGGAAACAGGTTATTATGAAGAAGTCTGGGTCGAATACACCAATGAATGGGAAGAAACTGAAGTGGAGTTCGAGGAGATTATTCATTCGGTTAACGCCCATTTTCAGCTCTTTGATGTTGCCATCAGGGGAGATGTTGATGTAAAGGGATTAGTGGATCAAATGAAACTGATTGATGAAGACCGCGAAAACGAGGTAATTTCTGAAGATACTGCCAATGCCCGGGGCGCTGCAAAAATAAATGAGTTCTTAAACCTTCGGTTGGTTAACGTTACAACCAATGAGATTATGGCAAAAGCAGAGGCTTATGTTGTTAAAAAAATTGATCCTGAGTGGGGATATGAAGATAACTATATCGATTTTCGTTTAACATTTGGTGATGGTTCCCCAATTGATATGGAAACCTATTTCGAAGAAGGATTTGACGATTTTGTTGATGAAATAAACAGTTTGATAGGCGATATTAATTCGGATTATGATCTTGAAATAGAGCCGGTTGAGTACGATTAACTTAATCAGTAAAATTTCGGTCTCTTTTATTTAAGGACAAGGATTAACGATTTTTGAGGTTATTGTAATTAGGAAAAGCCTCAGCAAATTGTGACTCACACTTAAAAAATCGTTAATCCTTGTTCTTTAATCTTTTTAATGAGATTTCTTTCCTGCAAAATACTTCATTTAATAATCAGGTTATGGTAACTTACTC
>CAYGFI010000010.1:0-60005 GCA_964349045.1 uncultured Chitinophaga sp. | reverse complement strand
CCAGCTCGTCAATGTTAATATTAAAAAACTTCGCAATTTTATCTACAGCGGCCTTGGAAATCTCTCTTTGGCCGTTTTCTATTCTACCGTAATTAGAGCCATGCACGTTATTCAATAATAAATCAAGAGAGATAGTTCCGTAAAATATAGTTGTGTATCACCTGTGCCTTTACTTAAATATTTCAAAAATTTCACATCCTGTAAGCCGAGATTTCTTCATTTTCGATATTAAGGATTGGGGGATATGCTCAATTGCTGGTATATCACCTGTAAGTTCAAAAACCAGAACCGCCAGCCAGGTTTGCATGAGGTTATAAGTATAGAGGATTGAATGGGAGGCAACATCTAAATAATCTGAATGACCTGCAGAGCAAGTTGGAAAAGTCACATCCCCTGGTAAGTAAAATGTTTTAAGATCGCAAATTGCGACCTCAAAGAAATATAAATTAGTTTTGTGAAAACCGGAATACTATGACTAAAAAGGACATGCTTGTTACCATCCCTGATGAAGTTGTAATGGATAAGATTTATGTTATCAGGGGAAAGAAAGTGATGTTGGACAGGGATCTGGCTGTACTTTTTGATGTTATGGCCATACGTTTAAGGGAGCAGGTAAAAAGAAATATAGAAAAGTTCCCCTTGCATTTTATGTTTCAACTGACAAATGAGGAAATTGAAATCATGGTATCGCAAAATGCGATACCTTCTAAACAACACCTTGGAGGAGCTTTGCCATACGTCTTTACCGAACATGGAGTATTGCAATTGGCAAACGTTTTAAAGAGTTCCCGCGCAACACAGATGAGCATTAAAATAATAGAAGTTTTTATTAAAATGCGTGAATTACTTTCCATACACAAAGATATACTCCAAAAGCTTGAACAGCTTGAAAAGAAAGATATTGAGCAGGACGATAAAATAATGCTTATTTTTGAATACCTGAAACAACTTGAAAAAAACAAACAGGAAGAACTTGAATATAAGAACCGCCCCAAAATAGGATTTAATCCTTCGAAAGAGAAATAACCTTCTTCGTCCCCTCCCGGCCCACGATCCAAAGCTATTTAAGCATAATGCTGCATTATAGTTCCCGATAAATCAACATCTCCTTAACCTATTTAAATTTAGCATCAGGGCATTTACAATAATCGCATAGCTTGTGTATTGGACTAAAAAACTTTTACAGGGAGAAATAACATTTAAAGCTAATGGATTTGAAATTCACATTAGAAGAATGCCTGAGATAATGCAAGAACAATCGTCAGGTATGAAAGAAAGTGGGGGAATATCTTTTTCTACAAAAAAAGAAGCCTATTAATAATAAACTACTATAAATAAGAACCCCGGCAAGTCTGGACTTTTATGGAATAAGTTTAATAAGTTCCAGTATATCTTTATCGGTAAGGTTTTCAATATCCGACTTATCGTAAATGGAGAGCAGGTAAACGGTATCATCCTTAAAAATTACGTGAGTTATAACACGTGCGCCACCGGATTTACCTTTTCTTTTACTGGCAATGGCAAGGCGTATTTTATAACAGTTGTGGCCAATCGAAGTCCCTTTTTCGGGCACTTCCATTAACTCTTTGATAAGTTCCTGGATTTCCTTTTTAAGCGACGGGAATTTTTTAATCAGACGTTTAGCTTGCCTTTCAAAAACAGATATGGATTTTACATTAAAGCTCATTAAGGAAATCTTCAGCGTTCCGGGCTTGTTTTTTGCCTCCTAATATCAGCTTCATTTCCTCAACGGCTTCAGCCAGTTCAGTCAAAAAAAGTTTTTTATTCCTTAAACGGTCAAGTTCTTCAAGATCCTTTTGAATTTGTTCCCATTCGTTCATGGGAAGCTGAACAGCGCTCTTTTTTCCTTTTCTATCAGTTATGTATTGGAAATTCATGATCTTTCTTAATACAATTACTATTAAGCTTCAAAGATAGATATTTTTATGATTTAAGTCAATGTAAAAACTAACCCTATTTATTACAAACGTACTGAATAACTCAAATCCTTTAATTAATTTCGTTTAATAGCTCTATGAAATATAGTAGTTGTAAGATTAAGGATTCAGATTTCACAACCCACAATTGGTACAGAAAATAACTTTTTCACAAATTTCTGCGCGCCAAAATTCAATTCGTATTTTTAAAAGTATAGGTTCTTTCGTGATGGTGAATCTGCTAGATTTAAAAATTTTCAATAATTTCCATTACAATAATCTTCCTGACCTCGAAGGATGATAAATTTTCTTTTTTAACCGGTTCAACCGGCGGAGCTTCAACCTTAAGAGGATCAACCGGACTTCCATTTTTATAAAACCGGAAATCAAGATGGGGACCCGTGGAAAGTCCTGAGCTACCTACAAAACCAATAACCTCTCCCTGTTTAACATATACTCCTTTTCTGATTCCTCCGGCATAACCTTTTAGGTGAAGGTAAGCCGTGGAATAAACGGAATTGTGTTTGATTTTTACCATATTACCCGCACCCCCGTTATAACCTGTCTGAACCACAACTCCATCCCCTATGGAATAAACCGGGGTACCAACCGGGGCCGCGTAATCCACCCCGTGATGGGGTCTGCGGATCTTTAAGACCGGGTGCATTCTCGAATTCGAAAACCTGCTGCTGATCCTCGAAAACCGCAGTGGAGCTTTTAGAAAAGCCTTACGCAGGCTCTGTCCTTTATCATCAAAAAAACTTACCAGACTGTCCTGCATAAAAGGTATTGCCCAGAAATCTTTTTTCATGTGTCTGAACCAGGCGCCATGAATGGTCCCAATGCCAATTGAAATTGAATCAACAAAGTATTCGTCGTAAACAACCCTCATACTATCGCCTTGCTGTAAACCGAAAAAATCTATCGTCCAAGCATATATCTCTGATAATTCGTTAGCCATCATTGGATTGGCGCCCCTGTCAGCAAATGTATTCCAAAGCGATGATTGTATGCTGCCGGCAAAGGTATTCTGTACCGTGTCAATCTGTTTAATTCCGTTCCATACTTCAATGCTGTCTTTTATACCAATCACCAGGTAATTTACCGCATCCTTTTCATAAACAAAATATTGGAGTTGCGGAATACTATCAAAACTGCTGAAGGTAACATATTTGTTACCGGCTTTAAATTTCCTGACATCAAAAACCGGTTTTGTTTTTTCCACAATCCTGTTTATGCCGATCCCTGAAACTCCAAGATTGCTTAATAAAACAGATAGCATCTGGTTGGAACGAACCACACCTCCCCCGACAATAAAAGAATCGACGGGTAAACCGTAAACGTATTGCACTACCGGAGTGGCAATGACCTCCACCTCCGGAACAATGCTTAACCGGCGATCTTTAACCGGGATTTGCGAATAATACCAAACCAGCAAAACACTCAGAATGATAGTAGACGCAATTATCGTGATTTCAACAGGAGATTTTCGCATGAGATAGGTTATACAACGAGGTTAATAATTTTTCCTTTAACAATAATGATCTTCTTGTGTGGTTTGCCTTCGAGCCACTTCATTGTAATTTCGTGCGACAGTACCTGTTTTTCAATCTCCGCATTTTCCATATCGAGGGGGAGAAGAATTTTCAGGCGCATTTTCCCGTTGATAGAAACCGGGTATTCAAACTCATTCTCAACCAGATACGCCTCATTCGCGGTGGGAAGTTCTGCATCGGAAATGCTGGAAGAGTGACCCAGGTTTTGCCAGAGTTCTTCAGCGATATGAGGTGCGAAAGGGGAAAGAAGGATCACCAGGGGCTCTAGAATTGCACGATTCCTGCATTTCAGTTCATTCAAACTATTCAGACAAATCATAAACTCTGACACCGAAGTGTTAAATGAGAATTTTTCAATGTCGGAGCTGATTTTCTTCAATGTACGGTGAAGCACTTTTAGCTCTTCGTTTGATGGAACTTCATCAGTTAACTGTAAAGCGCCGTCTTCGCCAATAAGCATTTTCCAGAATTTCCGTAAGAACTTTGAAACGCCATCTATTCCATTGGTATCCCATGGTTTCGATTGCTCAAGCGGGCCAAGAAACATTTCATACATACGAAGTGTGTCGGCTCCGTATGCATCGATGATATCGTCGGGATTCACAACATTATACATCGATTTGGACATTTTTTCAACCGCCCAGCCACAAATGTATTTTCCGTCTTCGAGAATAAATTTGGCAGTTTTATAATCAGGGTTCCATTTTTTAAAGGCATCCAGATCGAGTACATCGTTGCGTACTATGTTTACATCCACATGAAGTTCAGTGACTTCGTGTTTATCTTTAAGATTAAGGGAAACGAAAGTATTGCTGTTTTTTATGCGGTAAACAAAATTTGAACGTCCCTGGATCATACCCTGGTTAACAAGTTTTTTAAAAGCTTCATCTTTGCAAACTTTTCCGATATCGAAAAGGAATTTGTTCCAGAAACGGCTGTAGATAAGGTGTCCGGTGGCATGCTCAATTCCCCCGATATACAAATCCACATCCTGCCAGTATTCATTGGCTTCACGCGATACGAGTTCGCGGTTGTTACGCGGATCCATGAACCGCAGATAATACGCGGAAGATCCTGCAGAACCGGGCATTGTGCTCATTTCAAATTTATATCCCTCTTTATTTTCCCATCTTTGAGCTCTTCCAAGGGGAGGATCGCCATCTTCGGTAGGTTTAAACGCATCGATATCCGGGAGCTGCAGGGGGAGGTCTTTCAGAGCCAGGGTGTAAGGCAGTCCGTTTTTATAGTAAACAGGAAAAGGTTCACCCCAATATCGCTGGCGGCTGAAAATAGCGTCTCTGAGCCGGTAGTTGATTTTCCTCTGACCGATCCCTTTCTTTTCAATCTCAGTCAGCATTTTTTTAATTGCCTCAGGTACCCTTAGCCCATTGATAGGTTCAGAGTTTATTACAATTCCGTCTTTTGCATCAAAAGCAGCCTGCGAAATATCTCCCCCGGAAATAACTGGACGGATATCCAATTTAAAGTGCTTCGCAAAAGCATAATCGCGTTCATCATGAGCAGGAACAGCCATAATGGCGCCCGTTCCATAGCTAATGAGCACGTACTCCGATATCCATACCTCAAGTTTCTCACCGGTAAATGGATGAATTGCATAAGACCCGGTAAAAACCCCGGTAATCTTCTTTGCTTCGGTCATCCTCTCACGCTCAGAGCGTTTTTTCGTGTAAGCAATGTAGTCTTCGACCTCTTTCTTTTGTTCAGGAGTAGTGAGAATGCCGGTAAATTCACTTTCAGGGGCAATTACCATGAATGTTACGCCGAAAAGTGTATCAGGGCGTGTGGTGAAAATCTCTATTTTCTGATCCGAATTTTCCAGGTCAAAGAACATTACAGCGCCTTCCGAGCGACCGATCCAATTACGTTGGATTTCCTTCAGAGATTCAGACCATTCGATCTTATCCAGGCCGTTCAGAAGTCTTTCAGCATAAGCTGTGATCCTGAGCAGCCATTGCTGCATTTTCTTTTGCTCAACCTGATGTCCGCCACGAACCGAAACTCCCTCTTTAACCTCGTCATTGGCCAGCACGGTTCCCAACGCGGGGCACCAGTTCACAAAGGTCTCTGCCCGGTATGCCAGGCGATAATTGAGAAGAGTTTCCTGCTGTTTTTTTTCATCCCAGCGATTCCATTCGGAGGCCGTAAAGCTGAGTTTTTCTGTTGATGCAGCATCCAGACCTTCGGTACCCTGTGTTTCGAAGTGTTTCACGAGAGATGAAACCGGCATGGCCTTATCTTTTTTTGTGTCGTAGTAATGATGGAACATTTCCACGAAAGCCCATTGCGTCCATTTGTAATATCCGGGGTCTGAAGTTCTGAGCTCCCGCTCCCAGTCGTATGAAAAGCCTATTTTATCCATCTGCTCACGGTAACGGCGGATATTCTGATCGGTAGTCACAGCAGGATGCTGACCGGTCTGAATGGCATACTGCTCGGCAGGAAGTCCGAAGGCATCATATCCCATGGGATGCAAAACGTTAAATCCTTTTAAACGTTTGTAACGGGTATAAATGTCTGAAGCAATATATCCAAGAGGATGGCCAACGTGTAAACCGGCGCCTGAAGGGTAAGGAAACATATCGAGAACATAATATTTCGGCCGGGAATGATCAACCTTTACGCGATAGGTATGATGATCATTCCAGTAGCGCTGCCATTTCTTTTCGATTTCCTTAAAATTGTAATCCATTTCCGGGTTTGTATTTTTCTGATTCAACTTTAATGAGTGACAGGAGTGATTTTATAAATACGGTAATGGTCCGACCTGTAAACCTGTTCAAGAAACTCCACATTCAGATCATCCGAACTCACAATGAAATCAATTTTTTTATCCAGCCCGCTTTGTACAAGGTATCCCGGATCAGCTTTTACCTTTTGCTGCTCCAGGCCCCGCACGTACCAATCATAAATACTTTGGGTCTGAGAAGGGATACAACGGAAAAAATAATAAACATCTCTTTCGGCTTTTCGGGGGATGGATATGTTGTACAAAGTTTCTTCTCCCAGAAGCATAAACATATCGCCTTTTTCGGAAACTGCTTTCAGATTTGATGCAAGGGCATCCAGTTCGATCCATCCTGGTTGGTTGATCCTGGATTTTTCAAACCTGTCATCAACTTTTAAGACAAGTAAAATCATTGTAATGGAAAGTGCAAGGGTCATTTGTGAAGTATAGAAAGCGCTTCGGCATATAACAGGATATTTTAATTTCAGAAAACGGTAAATCCTGGACATCCAGATATGACGTAACATGATCAGGGTTGCTATCTGAAAGAAAAACATCGCGAGGGTACTTCCTCTCCAGGGATAAAATTTTGCGATGAATCCATTTTTATCAAACAAGGCGACGATCAGGAAAAGAAGGTTTTGTGCAAGAATGATCATCAGGAAAGTATTGATCCATTTAAAGCGTGCCGGAATCTGCCGGTGATAGATTGTTAATGAAAGAATAAACGCGATAACAGCCATTAATACTTTTCCCGCGTGGCGATGCAGAAAATAATCCCAGTTTTTAACCAGTCCGATGTGATGCGGGTTTCTATCGTAGGCATATAACCTTCCAATGTTAACTCCGTTTATTACGTTATCATTGCCCGACATTAATCCCATGTAAATATAAATAACAAAAGGAAGAATAATGAGCCCCGCGTAAAACCAGTATGTGATATTCTTTTTATGAAAACCAAGGGTAATTATCAGATAGATAAAAACATAAAGTGTGTACCAGCCACCAACAAGCATGTGCCAGTATATGGAGATGGCGGCAAACAGAACAGCAGGCAGAAAACGTTCATTAAAGAGGAACCAGATGCTCCAGAAGACAAAAACATATGCAATAGTTTTGGTTTCGAAACCCCCGAAAACCCACTCCCCCCCATAAAAATTCTGCTGAGGAATGAAAAAGATGGTGAGCCAGAAAACAAGTATAATATTGTTAATTCTGAGATGTTTTGCAATGGCGGCAATTGGAAATGCAAGCAGGATGTATCCCAGTAGCCGTCCGAAGAATGCCATATTTTCAAAACTGATGAATTTCAGAATCCATCCAAAGATAAGCTGGAACAAAATCCGGGTTCCCGCGAAGTCGGTGAAGAGGGTTGATCCCGGAATCCATTGGTGATCCATGTAAGCTTTTGAAAATCCAAAATAGATCTCTTCATTAAACCCGAGTTGAAACCCAATATAAAAAATGCTCAGGATAACAACAATGAGAGCAGCAGGTTCCAGACGGTTGAAATGACAGATTATCCTGGTTATGAACTTGTTCATTGAAAATGCGGGAGTTTGAATTGCTTTTTGGATGCCTGGGTTTTTTAAGGGGTTAAAGATATTAAAAAACAATGGAGTTACATAGTTGCTATTTGGATGTTAGGAAACGTGACGAACGTGACGACGAGACGGGAGTGACGAACGTGATGAGCGTGACGACGTGACGACGTGAGGAACGTGACGGGCGTGACGAAGACGTGACGACGACGTAACGACCGTCACGTGTGTCACGACCATTACGATCCTTTTGCCATAACTTTTTCTGTAATGAATTTCCATTTGCAACGTCTAATAAGAAACAACAGAATTATAATTAAAACCAAAAGTCATGAAAAAAATCTTTTTACTGGTTGTCATAATGATAACTGCAACCGCTGTTTATGCTCAAAAATCAATTGACGCATTATTCGAAAAATATGCAGGGAAAGACGGGTTTACCACGGTTACCATAAACGGGAACCTGCTTAAACTTGCCGCCTGCCTGGATGAAAATGAGGAAGGTTCAATGCCTTCTGATATTACGGAGATAAGAATTCTTACACAGGAGGACGAGAACATGAAGGTTGAAAATTTTTATGATCTTGTTATCAAAGATATTGATCTGAGTCTCTACGAAGAATTTATGACAGTGAAAGAGTCGGGTCAGGATATGAGAATGCTGGTTCGAACTGAGGGCAATCAATTTAAAGAATTTCTGCTTATAGCGGGAGGCGAGGATAATGCACTGATCCAGATTAAGGGAAACATGAGTCTGGATGAGGCAAGGAAGTTCTCAAGAGATGCAGAAAAGAATCATGGAGCGAAACTTTTTTAAACTTTAATTTGCTGTTTGGATTTAACTATAAAATAGTGAATTAAGAATATCAATTAACGATTGTTCGATTAGCTCACTTCAGGTTTTTGATTTTCGAAGTTTACAATGGCGTTTAGGAATTTTATTCTCAACAATAAAATCGTTGTTGGTTAGTTCGCTTGGAATAAATCATTAGTCATTGTTCTTAAATCCATTTTCCTTTAAAATGGGATTTGGGTGAAACAAGTTAATAGTATCTTTATGCATAATAATACCTGCTATCAGCAAAAATGACAAGGACTGACTTTTCTGATTTAGTCAGACAACTTAGCCGAAAATTGTATGGCTATGCCTTTCGCATCCTCTCTAACCAGGAGGAGGCGGAAGATGCCGTTCAGGAGGTTTTCATAAAGCTCTGGCAAATGAGAGAAAAACTGGATGAATACCACAGTATCGATGCACTGGCTACTACAATGACGAAAAATTATTGCATTGATCAGATCAGAAAACGAAAGCGCAGTTACCTGGAAGAATTAAAAAATCAGGAATACAGCCATATCAATTCTTCCTCTCCGTTTGAAAGGCAAGAGAACCTGGAGGATTATGAGATTATTCACAAATTAATTGACCGGTTGCCGGAAGCACAAAAGCAGGTAATAAAATTCAGGGAATTAGAAGGTTTGAGTTATGAAGAAATAGCACAAAAAACCGGTCAGAATATAAATGCCCTGAGGGTGACTATTTCAAGGGCCAGAAAGATAATAAGGGATGAATACAATAAATATCAATATGAACGCAAAGGAACTGGACAGCTTACTCGAAAAGTATTATAACGGAAAAAGTACGGAAGAGGAGGAGAGAACCTTGAGGGAATACTTCAGTGGAGACAGTGTTCTTTCAGGTTATGAGGCGGAAAAGGAAATTTTTCGCTATTACAAAAGCGTCATGGAAATACCTGAACCTTCTCCGGATTTTGAGGCCAGGATTATAGCAGGAGTTGACACATCTGATAAAACAGGTAGGTCCGTGGATTACAGAAGATATCTTCTTCCTGCAATTGGAGCAGCAGCCAGCATTCTTATCCTGGCCGGATCCTATTTCTATTTTACCCAAAGGGGAGGATTGAAGGATACCTATACCGACCCACAAATTGCCTATCTGGAAACCAGGAAAATCCTCATTGGTGTTTCGGCAAAAATGAACCGTGCCACGCTGGCACTTGAGCCGGTGGGCAAAATGAACGAGATGACAACTAAAAGTTTTAGTGTTATAAATAAATCAAAAGGGATAATAGAGAGAAACATGAAGAATCTTGACAAGATGCCCTTCGATGAGCTTACTTCGGATGGCTCACTTCGACAGGCTCAGTGATCTAAATTCTAAATTCTAAATTCTAAAATCACATGGATATGAAAAAGATAATTTTTACCGCAGTATTTATCAGCCTGGCCTTTTTGGTAGTGGCACAAAGCAATCCGGTTGATGATTTATTCAATAAATACTCTGAAAAAGATGGGTTTACCGTGGTTACCATCTCGGGTAAGATGTTCAATATGTTTGCAGATCAGGATGCTGTGAAAAGCGCTGAAGGAAAGGTGATCAACAGGCTCAAATCCATCAGGATTCTTTCTGTTGAGGATTCCTTTTTGAACACGAATATAAATTTTTATTCTGAACTCAGTAAAAAACTTGATTTTTCTGCTTTTGAGGAACTGATGGTGGTAAAAGAGGGACAGGATATTACGAAGTTCCTGGTACGGCAAAAAGGAGATATCATAACCGAGTTGCTTGTTATTACAGGAGGTCCGGGTGGAAATTCACTGATTTCAATCCAGGGTGACCTGGATATGAAGAGTTTATCAGATATTTCCAGGGAGATTGGGATTCAGGAAATTGATCAGCTTAAAAAGAAACCTTAGGGATATCTTATTACATGATGAGGTGATGATGTGACAACGTAACTTCGTAACCTCGTAACTTTACTCTTCGTAACTCAAAAAAGAATATTACATTTGCACTTCAATTCCGGCCCTATAGTTCAATGGATACCATCCATCAGCACCTTTCGGCTGGCATGGAATGGAAGATTCCTGTTCTTCTGATCCGGGTTCGAACCGACGACGAAGGAGGAGCTCACGATCCACCTCAGGCGTAGAAAAATCCTGGCAAGGGGAAACGCCCACCCGACTTTTTTCTATCAGCAGCATTCAAAAACAATTCAAAAAAATCCTACATTTGCACTCTCCTTCCGGCCCTATAGTTCAATGGATAGAATGGAAGATTCCGGTTCTTCTGATCTGGGTTCGAATCCCGGTAGGGTCACTGGTTAAATCAACGAGACGCCTTTAACAACTTATGTTTTAGGCGTTTTTGTTTTTTGGTACTGTAACATTACTGATACAATTTGTTGAAAGCATATTTCCCGAATCATCTAAGGATCATTATTGAAGATACAAATGTTATTATACCTGAAACACTTATACATGAAGAAGTTCTGTGAATTTTTGTGTTTGAACACTGATTATAGTATTATACAAAGTTCATTTTATAGAAAATAAATAGCCGGAAATAAAAAAATGAAAGCCCGGGTTTTTTAGAATGAGTTGCTGCATTCCTATTCCCCTGATCAGAAATCAGTGAAAGCTGATCTCAAATCTGTATTATTAAATAGGTTTAGTTTGAATTACCGGTAGTTCTGACGATAATTGAATCCGGTTCAAGATTTTGAGCATTCACACGCAGGGAAACTTTACCGGCTGGCCCGACCGGGCGTAAAATAGCCAGGCATCTGCCTTTGAATGTCATGGTTCGGGGCTGTTTGAAGCTTGTCATATAAGATGGATTAGCGCTACCAGTGGCTGCCAGTTCTCCTTCACCTTCAACCGTAAACTCAACCTGTATTTCTGCATCCGGTACCAGCTGGTCCATATCGTCAAGAATTTCCACGGTTACATACGACAGATCATTTCGGTCAGCCTTAATAATACTCCTGTCGGCGGTCAGATGAATTCTTTTTGGTGCACCGCTGCTTTCTAATGTCACACTTGCAGTTTCGTTATCATTTTCAATGGCAACAGCCTTTAACATACCTGGTTCGAACGGGACTTTAAATTTCGCTGTAAGATTTGTTTTTTCCGACACTTCCTGTTCTCCAATTATTTTATCATTCAGCATAAGGCGAACAAGGGGGGCACGGGAATACACATTAACATCCAGTATTTTTCCTTCATGGCCATGCCAGTTCCAATTTTTCTGTTCATCGGGCCATCCCCAGAAACTCACCCTTTCCTTAACGCCTTCCGGCATTGGGGCATGAACAGCCATCTCAATTTTACTACGTTTCCATACCACATCTCTGTAATACGATTGTGGTTTTTTATTGCCAATCAGGTCTATATCTCCACAATATGCATTGAACCATGGCCAGGGCATGAGTTGTCCGTCCTTTACATTTTCCGGAACTGCATGACCGATCCCTGATTCTCCAAGATAATCCATGGCCGTCCATACAAAATCGCCGATAACATACGGGAGTTTTTCTACAAGCTGCCAGTTTTCGAAAGCCTGAACAGTCACCGATTCGGTTCCCATTATTATTCGTTCCGGAAATTGCTGATGGTCGCTTTCATATTCTCTCCATTGATAGTTATAACCACATACATCAAGTAATTCAAATGCAGGCTCCGTCTGTTGCCATTTACGGCCCGGATGATCCCAAAACTCACACACGGCTTCCGTAATAAAACGGGAAGGATCAAGTTCACGGGCTTTGGCTTTTAATTTCCTGGTAATTTCGGTTCCCGAAGAATCGGCCCTTTCTTTAATTTCATTGCCAAGACTCCATAAAATAACAGAAGGATGGTTTCGATCGCGTAAAATCATGGACGAAAAATCCTGCTCCCAGCAACTATCAAAAAACTGGTGATAATCATCCGGGTTCTTGGGTTTCTGCCACATATCAAAAGCTTCATCGATAACCAGTAAGCCCAACCGGTCACAGGCTTCCAGAAATTTCTCAGAAGGCGGATTGTGACTGCTCCGCACAGCATTAAACCCGTTTAATTTCAATAGTTCCACTTTACGTTCTTCTGCCCGGTCAATTGCCACTGCCCCTAAGATACCATTGTCGTGATGAACACAGCCTCCCTTTAATTCCAATTTTTCGTCATTCAACATGAAGCCTTCTTTAGCGCTGAAATGCAGGATGCGGATACCAAAAACACTTATCGTACGATCTTCAATCTTCCCTTTTGATACAACAGTTGTTTCAAGCCGGTATAGATAAGGAGAATCGGGTGACCAGAGATTGGGTTGCAGAATCTCCAGGTTTTCAATATTTTTTATACCCGAATTCGCGGGTACAACTACTTTTGTTTCTGCTTCGCAAATGACCTGGTTATTTGCATCGAGAATCTTAGTTTGCAGGCTTGAGTTTGAATTCTGATTTTCTTTGTTTAAAACTTCCGTTACAACCTGTACACGTGCTTTCCGGACCGAAACAACAGGTGTGGTAATGGTTACACCCCACTGCGCAACATGGATTGGGTTGGTCACTATAAGTTTTACGTTCCGGTAAATTCCGGAACCGCTGTACCAACGGCTATTCTGCCCCCGGTTCATAACCCTGACGGCCAGGATATTTTTTTCTCCCGCCGGTTTGCAAAACTTTGTTATATCAAATGAGAAGGAAGTATAACCGTGTTTATGATTTCCCAGGTAAATGCCGTTGAGCCATACATCGGTTTCCATGTAGGCTCCTTCAAAATACAGGGAAATCTGCTTGCCCTCGTCTGTCTTGTCGAGAATAAATGATTTTCGGTACCATCCAATTCCCCCGGCTACATGCCCGGTAGACTGTCCATTGCTTGGGCCTTCGCTTTTTTTGGTAAATGGACCGATAACTTCATCCGGTGTCTGACCGGGGAGATCTTCAATACTCCAATCGTGCGGCAGGTCAATTTTTCTCCAGGCGGAATTGTCAAAATCCGGTTGTTGGGCATCCGGTGGATTATCTTTCGTAAAACTCCAACCGGAATTAAAATCACGCAGCCGGTTGATCCCGGATTCCTTGAGATTGGAACAGTCACTCATGAAAACAGAAAGGACAATCAACATTATTTTAGCCATTTCGCCATTTTTTTCTCCACTTGTTTATCTGTATAAACTTTACCTGATTCAATTTCAGCTAACCCTTGTTTAATTTTACTAAGCAATACAAGTTCTTCGATAATGTTATCAACGCTAAACTTATCAGGCATTTTATTAATGGCCTGAATAAGATTCTCTTTTGATATCATAATCTTGTTTTTTTGTAAAGGTAGAGAAGTAAAAATAATTGTTTATTACCGTGTGAATTTTTTACTAAGCGACCAAGCTCACTAACGGTTATTACTGGCAGCATTATTCAAGTTCCCAAAAAGCAATTATAATGCAAATAACAAAAATAACAATGTTTGGAATGATGGAAAGTTTAAGTTTGTAGTTTATCCATCCAGCAACAATCATTGTCAAACACAAGCATAAGGCAGAAATGGCTGATAGAACAGGGTATATGTTTAATAGTATCCCTACTGGACTTTGAGCAATCGGGGGTTGCTTTATTTTTCTACCAATATTTGATCCCCCGATTTTATCGGGGCAAGCTCTTACGGGATTGTCCCGTTGAGAAGAAATATATTTTTAACCGGGTACCAATGATTCTTTAATTTATGATTACATCCACTTCCGCATATCCTGCAACCTCATCGCCCCATGAGTTTTTTAAAGCCTGTAGCTTGATATAACGTGCATTTATCGGCGAAAAATTCTTGATTTGCCACACAGGGTTATTATTGATGTTGGAGAATTCGCCCTCGTTTACCAGTTTCCATTTTATGTTGTCCTCTGAAATATATAACTGGTAGTTTGTTATGATACCTGAACTCCATTTGTTCTGGTCTGGCAGGTATTTGAATCCACTAAGATTTTGTACAGTTCCTAAATCGATAACCAAATCAATAGGCATCTTTTTATCTTTTTGATACCATACGCTGGATGAATTCCCGTCCAGAATTGCACTTGATTTTTCATCGTATGTTCCGACAATTTTCCAATCTTTCTTAGAGATAGCGAATGCTTCTTTACCTACAGGGCTGCTTTTACCTGAAGCAGGTTCGTAGGCAATTGCTTTCACTTCTACTTTCCCATCTGCAAGGAAAGGCTCTGTGTACATATTTGATTTCGTAGTCGGTTCGCTGCCATCTAAGGTATAGTAAAAAATCGGGCCGATATCATTTGTAGTTATTGTAACTTCTCCCGATTGGTTTCTTTTAATGGAAGGCTCATTCAGAAATACCGGTGCATTATAAACTCCGATATTGGAAATGACAGGGCAACTTTTCGAATCGGTGATTGTGAAGCGAACTTTCGTTGCATTTACGCTCGGAAAACGGAGGATACGTTTATATCCGATTGTCGTTGCTCTTGTCACTTCCTTCCAGCTTCCATCCACAAGCGCTTCAACTGTAAAGGCTTTCACACGTTGTCCCAAACGGATATATTCCTGAGCCATGAAACGGTTGAATAAGATTGGGTTGCCTAAATCTATTATTAATGAAGCTGTTGTTACACTATCATCAGTAGCCCAATAAGTATCTTTATTGCTATCTGTTGCCTTATCTGCTCCAAATTTATTTGCATTTCCACGTACATTGGAAGCTTCAGCTTTTGATTTTTCAACGAGATTTACAGCAAATGATTCTTTCACCGCTTTGGCAAATTCAAGAGCTGCTTTTTCGTCGTTTGAATGGATCAACCCATTTGGCATTATCGGGAAGTTGAGCAATAGTGAACCGTTATGCCCAATGGAATGATAGTAAGTTTCCATCAAAAAAGGAACTGTTTTCACTTTGGTATCTTCATTCGGATGATAGAACCACTCTGGTCTGATAGAAGTATTTACTTCTGCAGGCACCCATGCATTCCCGTCTTCCAGGCCAAAATGCAACATATTCCAGGGTACTTCGCCTGTATCGTTCAACAAGCTCCAGTTTGTTTCGCCCACGAAGCCTTCTTCGGTACCAACCCAGCGCAGGTCGCCACGGTCGCCGCCATCATTCCATATTACAATATTGGGCTGTAGCTTTCTGATCAGTGCGTATGTATTTTTCCAGTCGTAATAGGTAGTGCGGTCTATTTTTCGTTCTTCATTTGCACCGCCGTAATATCCGGTACCACCATTGGCTCCATCGAACCATACTTCAAAAATTTCGTCGTAATTGGTAAGGAGTTCGCCTAATTGGTTACGGAAATAGGTAATATATCCGGGCTTGCCATAGTCGGGATGGTTCCTGTCCCAGGGCGACAAATAAATACCCAGTTTTAAACCGTATTCTTTACAGGCATCGGCCATTTCGCGTACCATATCTCCTTTTCCATCTTTCCAGGGGGAATTTTTTACAGAATATTCGGTGTATTCCGAAGGCCAAAGGCAAAAACCGCAGTGGTGCTTGGCTGTAATAATGATTCCTTTCATGCCCGCTTCTTTGCAAATACGTGCCCATTGGCGGCAATCTGCTTTTTCCGGGTTAAACAGTTTTACATTTTCATTGCCATACCCCCACGACTGATCAGTATAAGTATTTAGTGAGAAATGAATAAAAGAATAATATTCCATTTCCTGCCAACGCATTTGATTTTCAGTTGGAACTGGGCCATAATGGGGCGGAGATTCTGTGTTGGTGCAGCTGATGCTGAACAAAAAAACAGAAAGGATAGTTCCAAATAAAAAAGTAATTGCCCCATTTTTGAGAGCCGCTGTTACCATATATTAATAATAATACTCAACTGATTTATTGTGAAGCTCACGATCTGATCTTGCTGCAAGTTTTCCACGTTTCCAAACTCCATATTCACTTAAAATTATTGGGACACCCTTTTCTACAAATCTGGACTTAAGCGGACCGAAAAATTTGTCTACATCTGCCTCCTCACCTTAATCTCAAAGAAACGCCATTTTTCAACTTTGTTTTGAGCTGAAATACTTAAAAAGGGCATAATTAAAGTCAGTAAAAGTAAAAATCTACGCAAAATTGAAATATTATTAAATTATTAAATAGAACCGATCAAAAATGATGTCATTCTCAATTCTCAAGCTTGCCTTTAACGGGAGTCTCCCGCAGATCGGGACTAGTTGTACATAAACTCATAATCCCAAATATAATCGGGTTGGATTCCCCCTTACCTCCTCGACAAAATTATCACTTGAAAATAGTTAATTTCCAATAGTATTACTATTAAACTTGTGTAATAAATTAAAAGCATTTGATGCAGATACTGCATCGCCCCAACCTGATTGACCTTCATCAACAATTTCACCTGTCATCACTTCATTTGTTTTTTCAAAATGCAGGGTTCCATTTCCTGTATGAACTGTGAACTCAAATCCGCCACCTGATAAATCGGAATAAGTTGTTACTGTATTCCAATTTGCAAGTAAGTCCAATGACCCCGTTAAACTTAATCTATCAGCATAATCAAATGTGCTTGCAGAAAGTGTTGGTTCAGGTATTGCTCCCAAACAAAAAGTTGGATTTTCCCTGGGAAGTGATTTATTTACAGCTTCACTTAAAGCAAATTCACATTTAATTGGTTTTCCTGTTACGGGGTCATACTCAAGAATCATATACGGCTTTCCTGTAACCTCTCCTGTCTGTCCTCCGCATAAATCCAACAAATAATACTTATTAGCTATTGCACCTTGCCAAAAAGAGTATTTCTGAGCACCTTCACTTTCATCTTTTTTGCAAGATGTTTGGTACATAAAAATAAATAGGGACATGAATAATAAATAAAAAAAATATCTTTTCATATTGTTTTTGTCAGAGTTTATTGTGCTGACTCCGCACTTTTTAATTGATTATTTATTCAATAAAGTTAATCACGCACGATTCTTATGGTTGCATATACGATTGTGTATGCGCAAAATTGCGCCTATTTACTTTTTATCCCGGACTCATACTTCTCCATTAATGCAAAAAACGACTCAGGGTAAAACTCATCGAACATTAAGCCATCGCATCCCGATTTTCTCAGATTCTTTGTAATGCTGGTATGCCCACAATACATGTTTCAAAGGTTGCAGTGAAAAATCATTAGATTTTCAAAATTCCCTGACCTGTATCTCAATCCTTCTTCAGATAAAATTAAACATTTTCTGCTGGTCTTTAACAGGATATTATTTAGAATAAAAATAAATTACATATAAGAGTAAGACTTTTTTTTATGTTTGCATTACCGCGAGGCCAGGTCAACCTTGGCAAGGTACTGAAGAATACCGTAAGGCCGCACAAAACAGGAGAAATTGCAAATCCTTATATACCGGGAAGTAATCAACAACGAGCTTATTCAATCTCTTTCTTCAAGGAATGCTTCAGGCGATTCACTTCTTAACCTGAAAACCCTGGAAGCCGATGGCTTACGGTATATCAGTTTTTCTCAAAACAAACTTCGCGTTATCACATTTTTCAATTTCCCGGAAAAATCCTGTAAACTTTTCATAATCTGTTGCCGGGTAAGTTCCCTGGTTCATTTCCAGTTGCCGGATATAGCAAAAGCTTTGATCTGAGGGAATCACCTGCATGCTGAAGTTGCCAAAAGCCGAAGTTATGTACTGATCTTTTGGAATCTGATCAACCTTATAACCTGCCGGAATATGATAGGTTATTGAATCAATCATCCGGTATGATCTTCTGATCAGGATATCAGATTTTCTCTCCGCTGTTTTACCGGGAGTTTCCCTCATTTTATTCATGAGATTTATGGGAACAATGAGCCTGTCATTTAGAAGGGTTCCCTGTTTATTTAACTTCACGGAAAGATTAAGGTTCAAACCGGGTTTCCGGGTTTTTTCCTCCTTGTAGTTATACCCCGTTATTTCAAAACCGGACAGACCGATATTACTCTCGATGAATTTCTTCTTATCCACTTCATCACTCATGATAAATCCTGACATCTTATCATAAAACATACCACCTTGGTATATAGATATTTCAGCCTGTGACCATATTCCATCTTTTTCAAAATTCACGACCACTTTTGTATGTTTAATATTTTCAGCTGAGGTATAAACAGGTGTATGAACCAGAACTCCGCCGGAATCGGCTATCAGTAACGCGGGCCTGTCATCGGTAAACGTTCCGAGGTAACCGAAAGGCGCATGCTGACTGGTACACTCAAGCCAGACCGTGTCATTCTCAACTGGTACGCAAAGAATGGCGTGATTGAACTGATTAGAGGGAAATTCAGCAATGAAAGCAGGACTGTCGGCGCCCGCCCTGATTAATGTGTAATACGAATTTATTCCCGCGACCTTCAATACCGCTTTCATATAATTCGACAATGCCTTGCAATCTCCATAGGAGTTTTTATCAACAATTTTGGCATCAAAAGGCTGCCATCCGCCTATACCTACCTGAATACTCACATAACGGGTTTTGTTTTGCATAAACTGGTAAAGGATTTTCAATTTATCCTTCTCATTATCAATACCAGCTACGAGACTAACAATATGTTTCCCGGTTTCTTCATCAAGCTGATCTTTTCCCTGGTTTAATTCCCCAATCCATTTTCCGAAATTTTGCCATGTTTCGGAATTCCCTTTAAAACCTCCTATTTCAAAATCAGAAGGGGCAGGCTGAACAACCGGGACATAATCAGACAATTCCATACTATAATCTTCTTTTATAATGGCTTTTAAATTTTTTTCCTGCCAGTAATAGTTTGTTTTTTCTTTAACCGATGTTTTGACACACGAGGGATTCATGTTTCTTTCCAGGTAGCGGAAATGATAAGCGGAAGGGGCAACTACCCTGAATTCAGATTCCTGAACCGAGATATTATAGTCCCTGTACGGTCTCCAATCAGGGAATGCCAGACATCCGTTATAATGGATCTCATAAGAATATTCAACAGTATATGGATAAATTTCATATTTCGGATTAATGAATTTGACCCGGCTATCGGCATATAAAGTATATCCATCTATTGCACTGTAATCAAGAATATCATCCAGCTGAAATCTTTTATGGAACTCTCCATTTTCATTATAAATTTTACCGCTAATGTTTGAGATACGGGAGAATTTATCATAAAACTGAATAAAAAAGCTATTGAAAAGTCCATTTTTATTTAAAATTGTTGTAACAATGTTAACTTTCTGCACCGCTTTGCTCCCGGTAAAAATTTCGAACTCTATGCTCTCATATCGTATTACGGCCTTTGCATTTTCTTTTAATTCAGCCGGAATATCTGAGACCTTGTATTTATTATCTGCACAAAAAATAATAGAAGTCTGAAATAATAGAACTGTCAGGATGAGAACATTTTTATAATTCATTTTTTTTCTTTAAAATTATGGGTTGGGAGTGTTTATTGATTATCTGGTTGTAAAACTCTTTAAGGTCCGGATATTGTTCAGGTAAAAAGATCTCCTGATCTATTCCATACTTAAAGTTTACAGTTAACTGGTTATTGAGAACACTTGCCTGGTATAAAAAATATCCTGCATTGGCAGGCATTTTCATTTTTACGGATTCCGGCATTTCCACAACCTCAAAATCTTCCGGTAAGGTAATATTAATTACAACTGTTTTTTCCCGTTTATACGCGAAATCAACCGGGTATTTTCTGTCTTGTGTTTGAAAGGGATTATCTTTGAGCTGCTCATATAAAAGGGGATACAGGTAATATTCATCTCCAACCTGGTCAATTTTATTGCTTATACCAACCGTGTATTTATCCTCCATTGGAATTTTGTATTTATCAATATTTGTAAACTCCGCTTCGAGGATTTCCAACCCGGTTTTATTATTAACAAAATTGTTTAAAAACTCTTCTTTCCCGTTATATGAATAAAAATTCTTCCTGAATTTATGAGCGGCATAATCGTATCGTATATTATTAATTTTACCTGTAAGATCAAGCTCATCATTCAAAACAAGAGTATAAATAATTAATTCCTTATCCTTTTTTATTGCCTGCAGATTAACCCACAAAGATTCATTTTCCATAATCTGTCTTCCCTGCCAATTCAGGCATTTTTCCGGTAAAAGATTATACGGCATATAATCTTCCGTTGCATCCAGCAAATAAATTTTCCCTTCAGTTTCTACAGAGACAATTACATGATTCAATTTTCTCAAACTGGCTATAGCAGGCGATAACACACCGTTTTTCCGCGTACTTAAAACAACTGGATGGGCATTGAAATCAAGTTTCTTAAGTATTTGAAGTAATATGAGATTTATATCTGCAGAGTTGCCTAATTTCTGTTTATATGGAATGGAGAGATTTGAAGCGGATGGAAACCATCTTTGTACTTCATTCCATTTTACTGTCTTTACATGCTCAAAGGCGGCTTCAATTTTCTCTTCAGAAGTCAGGTTTCTACCACGGATTTCATTAGCAATATCGTTCAGAAATGCTGTACTTGTAATAAAGTATACCTGACGAATCGTTTTTGATACTTCTTCCCATGTTGTCTGGTAATTGGATATATCAAATTCAAGTTTTGTAGTATAGTTTTCACCCGAATTTATATAAGGTTCCTCCTTAAATGCAGGCATATCCTTTGCAATCCATTTGTTATTTTCAACCAGATACAAAGGTTCATATCCGAAAAAATTTTTTCTGAATGTAAAATATTTTGAGTATTCTATATATAATTCGCTCCATTTTACCGGTATGGAATACTGAAATTGCCATTCAAAAGGAAATCCATCAAATGAAAACTCGATTTCAATCACAGAACCAACCTTAACATTGGGCATAGCCACCCTCATATTAACCCAGGGACCGGTTATATTTTCGGTAATAATCGATTGACTTTTTAATACGTCTTTGATTATTTCACCATTTTCAAGGTTATAGGTGTATCCTTTGATATAACCTTTGACAGTGTTTGGGAATACCCAATTGCCCAATGAATATCCTTCTTTTTTCAGGATTTTAATCCGGATAATGTGGGAAAATTTCAGGTCAAAAGAGTTAAATTGTCCATAATCACATAGAATAACGGCAGGCGCTGAAGTGTCGTTTTCATAAACTGTCATTTCCAGGTCGCTTAGAGGGATCTCTCCAAATTTGATAGGAGCTTTCTGTGAAAAACATAAAACAGGGAGTGAAATTAACAGGAATAAAAGAATTGATTTTTTCATATAGAGTTGGATAGATTCTTTGAGGTCATTCTTTTTGGATGTATTTGCGGAAGAAAATTTCTTCTTAAACACAACCTGATATCAAATTTACTAAAAACTTTTTAATAAATCACCTTCGTACTAAAAAGTCCTTGTAATCTGATATTTTTCGCAGATAGTATAAATTTTTTTATAGATATTTTGCATAATCAGAAACCAGTAAATGCACCGGGTCCTCATCTTCCTCAATCGCGGGAAAACGGCCAACCGGTTCATAAAACCTGTTGTCCGATGTATCATCATTAACGGAGCTTACCTCACCTGCCAATACTTTACCTTTTCCAGGCTCGCCATAAAAGCGGTGGTAGATGCCCTGATCCAGACAAATACTTTCCCCGGGGGAAAGAATTACCTGACCTCCCGGATTTACCGTGCGCAAAACACTATCAGTTTTTACCAGAACCGGTTGATTGCAAAAGCCCTCTTTTTCATCCCTTTTGTAAAGTTCTAAAACCAGGTTTCCGCCTCCGCGATTGATAATATCTTCCATTTTGTTCCGGTGAAAGTGCATGGGTGTTTCCTGAAGTTCTTCAACAATCATAATTTTTTCGGCATAGGGTTTTTGATCTCTCGCGGGATTGCCATTCCGGAGAGCAAAAAGGATCAAACCTCGTTTATGGAAATCCCTGCTGCCGAAATCCGTAAGATCCCATCCCAGCATATTGTTCGTAATTTCGCTGCAGGTTTCATATTTGCCTTTCCAGTCTGCCGGTTTCCAGAATGCCCAGGGTGGGAGACGGAAATTCATAGAATCAAAAAAAACGATAGAGGTTTTAATTAAATGATTGATTTCGCTTCTTTTCATAATTATGATGGCTTTTACTTTATATAAAAGTAGAAGAATCAAATCATTTTTCAGGGGATTTCAGAAACTTTTCCGGAAATAAAATCAATGATAATTTTTAAACCATGCCTTCATCGCATCCCAATAATACTCTTTCCAGCCTTGTTTGAGCGAATCAAGCTTATGTTCCGGAACACCGGTCTGCAGAAATTTTAGTTTTGTCTTATTTCCCGTTTCTTCAAAAAGAAAGGTGCAAATTGAAAAATGATCCCCGGGCCAGCCATCTTCTGCAAAATGCCATGACTGAACAATTTTTTTACCCTCAACCAGCTCAATGTTGTAACCATGGCAATATCCGTCAAAAACATTGAACTTGCCATTTATCCGGTTGCTCATTTTCACATCTGATCCCGTAAGAGAAGCATGTTTTTTTTGATCCATGATCAGCTGATAAACCTCTTCAGGACTTGCTGAAAAGGTTACAGTTTGTTTGATGGAACCTGTTTTCATTTTTTCCTTCATGACGGATTATTATTTACCATTTCAATAATTTTAACATCACATGGATTGAAATTGTTCAGAAAATACGGTTGCTGATTTATCTTTTCCCGGACTTCTTTTTCGGGGTTTTGCATTGCTCCAACCTGAACTATTCTAGTCACAGGTTCAACGGTCACAGGAAAGGATATTGGAAATTGTATGGCAGCATTACCGTTTTTAAGGGATTTAATTCGTCTTCAATAATAGTCTGGCGATTTACTTCATTCCTTTGAATTTTCAAAAAACAATCTGTCAAGGGAAAAGAAGCCACCTCCTTTAAACAGAAGAAAAATACTGCCTAAGAGCATAGCCCAATCCGTTCTGCTTCCATGCATCATTTCCCAAAATCCTTTATTAGCTAAAATATCGGCTTTTGTAGTAAAAATCGCCACGATCATTATGATGATCAGGGGAATACTTGCCAATCGCGTAAACAGTCCCAGCAGTACCAAAATCCCACAAAGAATTTCAAAAACACCCACGAAGCTTCCTGAAAATTCCGGAAACGGCAAACCGATCTGCGCAAATCGTCCGGCGCCTAATGTATCCGGAAACAAAAATTTTTGGATCCCTTCAGACAGAAAAACTATACCAACCATTAAACGAATTAAAATGGTTGTTTTTGAAGTATCGGTTTTGAAGAATTTATTTAGCATATTATTCATATATAAAAATATATCTGTCAAAGTAGAAGCAACAAGCATACGTTAATGCAAGCTAAAATTCTTATAATTGTAAATAAATATCAGACCATGTGCAAATTTAAGTGTTTTTATTTTTGTTTATCCTTCGCTTCTATCCTGATTATTTCAGGCACAAATCATATTGCAGGGCAGTTTCCTGATTATCCTGAAATAAAGATCGTAATATTCTCTGATCCGCATTATTTTGATGCTTCCCTTGGTAATGATGGCAAAGCATTTCAGGATTATCTTGACAAAGATCGTAAGTTATTGCGCGATAGCAGGGAGTTAATGGAAGTTGTAATTTCTTCCATTGAGAAAATTGATGCTGACCTTGTACTTGTCCCGGGCGACCTGACAAAGGACGGGGAAAAGATCAACCATGAAAAAATGGCGGGATTTTTAACAAGAATTGAGAATTCCGGCAAAAAGGTATTTGTTATCCCCGGGAATCACGATATAAACAATCCTCATTCCTTCAGGTATTCAGGAGATAACAAGGAAAGCGTGCCAACTATCAGCCCGGAAGAGTTTTCTGAAAATTATTCGGACTTTGGTTACGGAGAGGCAATTTTGAGAGACAAAAACTCCCTCGGCTATGTTGTTGAACCTGTAGAAGGATTATGGTTGTTAGGTTTGGATGCGTGTCTTTACCAACAAAATCAAACAGGCGGACATCCGGTCACGGAAGGGAAATTCAGTAAAGAATCTTTTCTCTGGCTTGAAGGAGTTCTTAAAGAAGCACAAAAACGGAATAAATCCCTGTTAACCATGATGCATCACGGAGTGGTGGAACACTATAAGCATCAAAAGAAACTGTACGGTGAATATGTAGTGGATGATTATAAAAAGGTATCAGCCCTGTTGGCTGAATACGGGGCGCGGGTTGTATTTACAGGTCATTTTCATTCTCAGGATATTACTATTAAACGATATAGGAACAATAAGTTTATTGCAGATATTGAAACAGGATCGATTGTTACTTATCCCTGTCCGTACCGGACGGTAACAATATCAGAAGATCAGATACTCACCGTTAAATCAGATTTTATTACAAGTATTCCATCCCGGACTGGTTATACTGAATATTCGAAAAACTATGTTCACAGGGGAATTTCAGGTATAGCTGCCAATACGCTGATTGGGATGGGAGTCGACAGCAGTGAATCCTGGTCCCTTTCCGGCCAGGTAGCTGACGCTTTTCTCGCTCATTATGCAGGTGATGAAGTAACTCCTGAAAAGCCTTTCAATATGGAAGGCATTAGTTTAAAAGGGAAGTTCCTCATAGGCTTTAAAAAAAATCTTGTGAAAAGTCTGCATAGAGACTTATATCCCGCTGATAATTTCCTGGAGTTTAACCTGAAATAAAAGTTTTAGCATAAGCATCCATTTGTAATAAATTTTTTATCATGAGAAAACTATCCGTTGTTGTTTGTGTATATAACGAAGAGGGAAACATCAAACCTTTAGTGCAGCAGATTTCTGATTCTCTGGTTAATATTGATTACGAGATCGTTTATGTAGACGACGGATCAACCGATAATACCGTGAAGGAGATCCTCCTGCTGAATCATCCCAGGCTTACCCTTATTGAATTCAGGAAAAATTACGGGCAAAGTTCAGCATTAGCAGCAGGGATTCATCATGCCGCGGGGGAGTATATTGTGCTTATCGACGGCGACATGCAAAACGATCCCTCCGATATCCCCATGATGCTTGAGCTTGCAGAAAAAGATGGATGGGATATGGTAGCCGGGATGCGCATGAACCGTAAGGATAGTTTTTTCTTAAGGGGATTTCCAAGCCTGATAGCCAACTCAATCATCCGGAAAACCACCCGGGTAAGAATTAAAGATTATGGCTGCACCTTAAAACTTTTCACTTCCGACCTGGCTAAAAACCTTGGATTGTATGGCGAACTGCATCGTTTTATTCCGGTTCTGGCCAGTCTCGAGGGAGGTACAATTACCCAGGTAGCAGTAAAGCATCATCCACGCGCCCATGGAAAATCAAAATATGGAATGGGAAGAACCTTTAGGGTAATAGCCGATCTGTTGCTGATGCTTTTCTTTAAAAAATATATGCAACGCCCTATGCACCTTTTTGGACGATGGGGAATTATTATTCTGCTGGCAGGAATTCTGTTGAATTTTTACTTACTTATCCTGAAAATTCTCGGGAACGATATCTGGGGCAAACCATTGTTGCTTCTTGCAATATTGCTGACACTTGCAGGGTTCCAGTTGATTACAATCGGTATTCTGGCAGAAATCCTTATGAGAACGTATTACGAATCCCAGGATAAAACTCCCTACAGGATTAAACGGATCGTAACATATGTTCAACAAAAATGAAAATTATTCAAAAAAAAGCCTTTTCGGCTTTTCTAAAGATCGCACTCTCGGTGGGAGGTCTGGTTTTTGTTTTTACTAAAATTGAAATTAGTGAGGTAGTTCAGATATTAAGTCATTCGAACATTCTGCTAATGCTCCTTGCCCTTATCCTGTTTGTATATTCAAAATACGTTTCCGCAATCCGGCTTAACCTGTTTTTTTCATCTGCCGGTTTAGTTCTCGATAAGGTCTATAACCTAAAACTTTACCTTCTGGGAATGTATTATAATTTGTTTTTGCCCGGTGGGATTGGCGGAGATGGGTATAAGATCTGGTTGCTCAATAAGCATCATGATGTAAAAGCGAGAAAAATTTTCTGGTCAGTGTTGTTAGACCGTCTGACCGGTATCATGGCATTATTTTGCCTGGCAGTTTTTCTTTCTTTGTTTATCTCCACCGTTCCGGTATTATTTTATAAATTTTATATCTGGATACTCTTTCCGGCCTCTTTGATGGGCTTTTATTTTGTAATAAAATATTTCTTCCCTGATTTTGCTGGCAATTATACGAAAACCAGCCTCCAGGCATTTGTGGTACAGTTGCTTCAGGTACTTTGTGCTTATGCAATTTTCAGGTCCATTGGAGGATCAGAAAAACCCGTGGAATATCTTTTTTTATTTTTAATTTCCTCCATTGTTGCTGCACTTCCCATTACAATCGGTGGGGTAGGTTCGAGGGAGATAAGCTTTTTGTATGGGTCTCAGATTCTGGGCCTGGACCAAAGCCTCAGCGTTGCATTGAGCCTGGCCTTTTATATAATTACAGCTTTCACTTCATTCTGGGGGATTATTTATAGTATGCAATCCGGGATTTTTGAAAGGGAAAAAGTGACACCTGACCCCTGACACATAGAGGTATTTACAACTAAACTTTTTCGACCAAACCATTACACGTGTTACCCGGTACGAGTTACTCGTCACGAAAATTCTCCCGTCTATGGTGAGACATAAAAAATTTTCATCTGGATGTTGAATCAGTTTCAACAGAACGGGTGCGTCTGCGATTGGACTTTTCCTTTTTGGTAAGGCCCTCAAAAAGCAAACGATAACTAAGTATAAAGAATAAGATACATGCAAGGGCGATGCCAATCGACGCCAGGATACTTTGAGGTACAAGAGAAGAAAAAACCGGTAAAAGAATCCCGGTAATCATACCGATTATCCCGGTTGCAATAGAGATCTTGCGGGTAACAAGAGCAAAAAGACCTATCATGAAAAAACTTAGTCCGATCAACGTATAAGCAGCAATAACATAAATTTCCTTTTCGCGGGATAAGATGAAGACTGAATAACGAATTGCTGCTGCCCCGTTTGATCCGGATTCCGGGTAATGACTCATAAGATCTATGATACTGAATCCTTTTAAACCAGATATGCAGAACATAACAGAGGCAAGTATCAGGAAAAAACCCTGTAGAAAGGCGAGGGTAGGTCCGTGTGGCTGAAATGCAACAATAAATGATGCAGCGCTCAGAGTAATAAATAAGGCAGAAATAATCCAGATGATAGAATTGATTTTTAAAAGAAATAAATTCTCATTCATATACTCAATATCCTCTTCTAATGTGGAAAATAAACTTAGAAATTCTATTCGGGTAAGCAGGGTCGCAACAACTGCAATGCCTGTCAGCAAAGCGAATATACCGGCTGCAATCTCAGGATTTCTACGGTTTTTCAGATCAGTAATCATATCGCAAATTTACATATTTTTAAGATATTTCCTTTCTTGGTAAAATTGATTAATTTTGAGTCTAAATTCATTTTGTATGAAGAAAAATGCCATACTTATTTTAATAGCTGTTTTTCAAGCTCTTATGGCATTTTCACAGTCACATATTCCCGGAAGTCTGCCGGGAGATCTGCTTGATAAGCTAAAAAGCTATCATGACACAAAATCAAAAATCACTATTCAACTAGATCCTTTGATTGAAGAGAATTATAATAAGCACATTCTTTACAATCAGAAGGACCCTGGTGTCATGGGTTACCGGATCAGGATTTTTCGCGATTCGGGAACGGATGCACGAGAGCGGGCTACTGCTGTAAGGTCAAATTTTTTGTTAAGGTTCGAAGGCGAGGATGCGGATCTGAGGTACGTTGATAATACCGATTGGGTTATTTATGTAGGCAATTGCCGAACCCGATCGGAGGTTTTAAAATTATATAATAATGTTAAGGTTGTTTTTCCAAATTCATTTATTGTATCACAAAGAATAAGTGTTTCTGACGAATAGTAAAGATGTTTCAGGATGAGTGAAGAATTAAAGCATAAGTGCGGGATTGCTCTGGTAAGGATGCTAAAACCACTTGAATATTATCAGGTAAAATATGGGACATGGAGGTATGGACTGCAGAAGCTTTATTTACTGATGGAGAAACAGAGAAACAGGGGTCAGGATGGAGCCGGTGTTGTAAGCCTGAAGTTTGATGTCGCTCCGGGAAATAAATATTTTAACCGTCAACGCTCCATGGATGATTCGTCCATTAATGTTGTATTCGATAAAATCTATAAGCAATTCCGGAAAATCGAAAAATTTAAACCGGAACTTATTAACGACCCGCATTGGTCAAAACTCAACCTGCCTTTTGCAGCGGAGCTATATCTGGGTCACTTACGTTATGGAACTTTTGGAGATAATAGCCTCGATAATGTTCATCCGGTTATGCGGCAGAATAACTGGAAGTCGAGAAATCTCGTTCTTGCAGGAAATTTCAACCTTACCAATGTTGATGAGCTTTTCAACCATCTTCTCGAATTGGGTCAGGCGCCTAAGGATTTTTCCGATACGGTTACCATGCTCGAAAAAGTCGGTCATTTCCTGGATAGAGAAAACCAGTTTCTATTCGATAAATTTAAAGCCCTGGGTTATTCCAACTTCGATATTTCGGATCAGATTGCCAAACAACTCGATGTGGCTAAAGTTCTTACAGAGGCAAGTAAACGATGGGATGGAGGCTTCGCAGTTGCAGGAATGATAGGCCATGGCGATGCTTTTGCACTTCGTGATCCATGGGGGATACGACCGGCATATTATTATCACGACGACGAAATAGCCGTGGTTGCCTCTGAAAGGCCGGTTATTCAGACCGCGTTGAATGTAAGCTACGAACAGGTTCATGAAATTGCACCAGGCCATGCGGTGATAATAAAAAAGGATGGGGATATTTCTATGCAACAGGTTCTTGAACCCAAAGAGAAAAAATCCTGTTCCTTCGAACGAATCTATTTTTCCAGAGGATCTGACATTGATATTTATAGGGAAAGAAAAAAACTTGGAGAACTCCTTGTGCCGGCCACACTGAAAGCCATTGATCATGATGTAAGAAATACAGTCTTTTCATTTATTCCCAATACTGCTGAATCGGCTTTCTATGGAATGATTAAAGGCATAGAGGATTATGGATTTATAAAAAAGGCCGAACAGATCCGTAAGTTTAACGGCTCTATTAGTGATGAAGAATTAAAACACATTCTTTCGGAAAGACCCAGGGTTGAAAAAGTTGCCATAAAAGATATCAAGCTGCGCACTTTCATTACCCAGGATAAAGGCAGAGACGACCTGGTAGGACACGTTTATGATATTACGTATGGAACGGTTAAAAGGGGAGTGGATAACCTGGTTGTTATCGATGATTCCATTGTACGGGGCACAACTCTTAAACAAAGTATTCTACGGATTCTCGACCGCCTTGGGCCAAAGAAAATCGTAGTAGTTTCTTCTTCCCCACAGATCCGTTATCCTGATTGTTACGGTATTGATATGGCAAAATTAAGCGATTTTATTGCATTTAAGGCAGCCATCCAATTACTCAAAGAAAGAAACAAAGAGTCGGTTATTAATGAGGTCTATCGTAAATGCCGGGAACAAAAAGATCTGCCGAAGGAAGAATTTGTGAATTACGTTAAAGAAATCTATCAGCCTTTTTCTCCTGAAGAGATTTCCGCGAAAATAAGTCAGCTTTTAAAAGCAAAAGAGCTAAAGGCCGAAGTGCAAATCGTTTACCAGACCATTGAAAACCTTCATGTTGCATGTCCAAACGATAAAGGCGACTGGTACTTTACCGGGAATTATCCCACTCCCGGCGGGAACAAGGTGGTTTCCAACTCATTTATTAATTTTATCGAGGGGATTAATAAGAGGGCGTACTGATAAGTGAAGGAGTAAATATGTGAATGGGTGAATGAGTGAATGAGTAAATGGGAGAATACCCCTGAACAAGTTTATTGCAAATCTGAAACTTTTATACTTTTCCAATTTATTACTCATTCACTCATTCACCCATTCACCCATTCATTCATACTCCAATATCACAGCTTATCCTCCTTATCGTATGAGTTCACATGCCTCTCCACCTTCTTATGATACAAATCATTTATGGTTATCATAATAGCTGTTTCTTCCACATCCCCGAAATATGGATTCATAGCAGTGCCGAAGGTTTTAAGTGATGGAGAGAGATTCATATATGCATTGATCAGGGGAGGAATATTTTCTCCAAAGGCTCTGACATTCTGAGAAAGGACTTTATAATCTTCCAGGAAAGTACTTCCTGTATACACTTTTTTCATCTCTTCACGATCCATCTTTGTATCGAGGGGAAACTTTGGAGTGACGAGGTTTTCTGCATCAGAAAAATGTTTTTCCAGGAAATACAGCAGGTTATTGCGGGCCCGCTGGTTATAATTCGGATACATGGTAACTTTTCCGAAGAAATACTTTTTGTCCGGATAATCAATAATAAGACTACCCAGCCCGTCCCAGAGGTTATCAAGGGCGTAAAGGCCCTTGCTCAGACCTTTGCTTAAAATATTGGTAGATTGATAACGAGGTTGCACAAATGATCTTCCTAATTCGATCATGTGAGGAACATATTCCCGGATGAATTTTTCGGAGAAGTTAAAAAGTTCAGTAGTTGCAATTTCCGCTTCTCCATGTTCATTAAAAGTGAGATCGTCACATAGATGAAAACGGTACCCGCCAAGAATCTCCTTTTCAGCGGGGTCCCATACGATAAGCTGCTGATAGGGATTTTCACTGATATCAAATGAATCTATATCAACTGAAAGTCCGGTCCCACCTCCTGCAGCGCGGAAAGTCACTTCTCTAAGCCTTCCGATTTCCTGCATAACATTTGGTGAATCCTGATGGTTAACGATATAAAGAAAATTGCCCGCGTTATTGGTTCTTCTGATAAACTTGTCCTGGGTTAACTCCGCTTCAATTATTTCTTTTGAAACCGGGGGAATTATATTTTCCATTCTGGAAGTATTTCTATTTTGTAAAGTTAAAAGCAAATTGATAAAACTCAAAACCGAAATTATTTATTTGCGGTATTAATTTTGTAATTATAATCATTGATCCATAAAATTAAATTTAAGTTTTAAATACATCGGTTTTTATCACGAAAAGTGTTTAATTATGATTTAATAACCCGGGTCATAAGGATTCATGTTTCCTTCTCCAAGCGAATATACATAGTTCTGCATACTTCCAGCCCAGCCTTCAGGTCTTTTGCTTTTATCAAATGTTTTGTAACTGACGAGCGGACCGAAAGTAATGGTCATATGTTTATTTCTGTGTTTGTATGTTTCGTCGGAAAGATAAAACATTTCAATATTGGTTTTTATACCCAGAAATTTTCTGAAGTTGGAAAGACGGTAAAAAAAATTGGTGCATCGTCCGGTTACATGAATGGGAATAATATCCCGCTTATGCTGAACAGCTTTAGTAATAAAACTTTTTTTCCAGGGAGGATCTATGATTCTGCCTTTGATTTTGCGACTTACCAACCCGGATGGAAACGTCAGAATCTGCATTTCCGATTGCAAGGCTTCATCCAGTATTCGTAATGATTCATGGGTCATTGATCCATGTTTGTTTACAGGCACAAACAAAGGTTTCAGATTTTCAAAACTCATGAGTATATCATTTGAAAGCGAGCGAACATCATGATATCTTCTGCCCAGCAAATTTAAAAGCACTATTCCGTCAAACCCGCCTAACGGATGATTGGAAACAAAAATAAACCTTCCTTTATCAGGCAGATTCTCCTCTCCCTTCAAAGTAACAGTAATATTAAATTCCTTAATGACCTCTTCGGTAAATTCCAACCCGATTTTGGAACCGTGATCGGAAAGGAAATCATTTATTTCCCTTAGGTGTAGAATACGGTTCAGATAGGCATAAATAAATCCCGGAATATAAGGTGCCAGGCGTGGATTTTTCTCACGAAAAATTTTTTTCAAATCGAGAAAAACCTTCTTTTCATTCTCAGCTTTTTTATTCATGGACCCCAGGGATGTTATTTCCAAAACTTTTCGAAATTACTAAAAAAGAAGATATGTTATCAGCAAGGCTGCTTCAATCTTTTTCTTTCGGCCATAAGCAAAAAATCAAATAATTGAAAAAAGTTTTCAACAAAGTGGCAAAAAATGGGATAAAGTGGTGTAAAGTGGGATTTTTTGTTTTATTTTTACGGCATTAGTCATTTTTCACCATGATAAGCTTTATAGGCGATTATAGCTGTAAGATTGATTCCAAAGGAAGAGTCACCCTCCCGTCTGCATTTAAAAGGCAGATGAGAGATGGCGTGCAGGATGGGTTCGTGCTGAAATCTGATGTTTTTGAAAAGTGCGTGGTTCTTTATCCCATGAAAGAATGGGAAAGGCAAAACCAGATTATAAGGTCCAGGACCAATCCCTATAATAAAGAGCACGCGAAATTTTTAAGGATGTTCTTCAGTGGTACCGCCGAGGTTATAACTGATGCAAGCGGTAGGATATTAATACCGAAAAGACTCCTTGATTACGCCGGAATAGATGGAGAGGCCGTTATGGCCGGTCAATATGGTAAGATTGAAATATGGGCAGCAGATCGTTACGACCTGGTTAGCCGGGCAGATCATGAATTTGCATCCATGGCAGAAAGAATATTGGGTGGTTCGAATGAATTAACTGATGGACAATGATCTATCACAAACCAGTACTACTTGAAGAAAGTATAAAAGGATTAAATATTAAACCGGAGGGAATTTTTGTCGATCTGACCTTTGGCGGTGGGGGCCATGCCTTCGGGATTCTTCAAAAGTTAGGCAAAAAGGGAAAACTTCTTGCATTTGATCAGGATACGGATGCGCGTCAAAATGTCAAAGACGATCCACGGCTCATTTTCATTAATTCCAATTTCCGGTATCTGCGCAACTTTCTGCGTTATTACGCGATAGATAAAATAGACGGGGTAATGGCCGATTTGGGCATTTCCTCGCACCAGATCGATACTGCCGGGCGTGGTTTTTCCTTTATGAAAGATGCAAAACTCGATATGAGGATGAACTCCGGGATTCTTGCCTCGGCTGCAGACGTCCTGAATCATTATGATGAAGAGGAACTCACCCGGGTATTCCGGTATTACGGTGAACTGAGCAATGCTTCTGCCCTTAGCCGGACCATTATAAAACTAAGGATGGAGTCGGAGATAAAAAATATTCCTCAGTTTATAAAAGGCATTTCACACCTGCTGCCGCGTCAGAAGGAAAACCGTGAACTGGCAAAGATATTTCAGGCTTTACGGATTGAGGTTAACGATGAACTCGGGGCTCTTAAGGAGGTACTTCCACAGATTGCCGACTTTTTGAATCCCGGAGGGAGATTGGTTTTTCTTACATACCATTCCCTTGAAGACCGGCTCGTGAAGAATTTTATGAAATCCGGGAACCTGGAAGGCATACTGGAAAAAGATTTTTATGGAAATGTGCTTTCTCCCTTTAAAATTATTAACAGGAACGGTACAAAACCTTTGGGGGAGGAGATTCAGGAAAATCCAAGGGCCAGAAGTGCAAGACTGAGGATTGCCGAAAAACTCTGATGTATGGTTGAAGAAAATAATAATGCGGAACCTGTAAAGGGAAAAGAAGAACAGCAAAAAGGCGGAAGTTCTTCTTCTGCTATCAGGGGTTTGATAGATGGTACGCTGCTTACCCGTAAATCGTTTACCGGACAGCTGCCCTTTGTGTTTTTTCTGGCTGTTATAGCTATGTTGTATATCTCGAACCGTTATCATGCTGAAAAGCTGAGACGTAAGATCAGCAATATCAAAACCGAGATAAGCGACCTTAGAGCTCAGTCAATATTTATTTCTGCCCAATTGATGAAACTTAGCCGGCAGACTGAGGTAGCCGGTGAAGTAAAAAAATATGGACTAATGATCAGGGAATCGGAAGTTCCGCCTAAAAAAATAGTTGTCAGTAAACTCAGGAGAGATTAATGTCTGTCGTTAAAAAGGAAATATTGTGGCGTGTAGCGATGATCTACCTGTTTATGGTAGCCTTTGGGATCGCTATTTTCGGCCGTATCATATATCTTCAGTTTGGAGAAAAAGAAAAATGGTCAGTCAATTCTGTAGCGGCTCCTCTTCGCGAGGTTCCCATTTCCTCTAACCGGGGAGATATTTATAGCGCTGATGGCCGCGTGCTGGCCTTATCCGTTCCTTATTATGAGATCAGGATGGATTTTACGGTTGAATCCCTTACCAACGATATCTTTTATGCTGAAGTTGATGGCCTTTCCCGTTCCTTGTCATCCCTGTTCGGGGATAAAAGCTGGGATAGGTATAAGAGGGATTTGATTCAGGCCCGCAAAGCCGGAAAGCAATATTATCTTGTTAAAGATGATGTAAGTTATGACCAGATGAGGAAAGCGCGCGGGTTTCCCATTTTTGAGCGGGGACGTTTTAAAGGAGGGGTCAGGTTTATTCAGGATTCAAAAAGGATAAGGCCTAATGGTTACTTAGCTGCACGTACCATTGGAAGCACAACGAAAAGCGAATTGGGAAACCGGGTTGGAATTGAAGGTTCCTTTGATGAAGTGCTGAGCGGAACACGGGGTCTTATGCTGCAAAAACGCTTGTCAGGTGATATGTATGTACCGGTTGAAGATGGAAATACAATTGAGCCGAAGGACGGAAAGGATATTGTAACAACTATTGATCTGAATATTCAGGATGTTGCACAGAAAGCTCTCCTTAAGCAACTCAGGGTACATGATGCCCGACATGGTACAGCAGTTCTGATGGAGGTTGAGACAGGCGAAATCAAAGCAATAGCAAACCTTTTACGGGATGAGGATGGTATCTACCGGGAGTCGTACAATTTTGCCGTTGGAGAAAGCACTGTCCCGGGATCAACCTTTAAACTGGTATCTCTTATGATGGCTATGGAAGATGGTTACGTTGATATCGACGATACTATTGATACAGGTAACGGAGAGATCAGCTATTACGGAAAAAAGCTTGTGGACAGCGGTGATGAGAGTTTTGGAAAAATAACGGTTCAACAGGTATTTGAGAAATCTTCTAACGTTGGAGTTTCTAAAATAATTTTCGGGAATTATAAAGATCATCCCCAAAAATTTATTAACGGGGTTTATAAGCTGGGGCTTAATAAACAACTGGGACTTGATATCCGGGGAGAAGGTATTCCTGAAATCAAATACCCGGGAAAAAACGGATGGTCGGGTATTTCACTCCCATGGATGAGCATTGGTTATGAAATGGCGCTTACTCCTTTGCAAATTCTTACGTTATATAATGCGATCGCTAACAACGGCGTAATGGTAAAACCAAGACTTGTAAAGGAAGTACGGTTTCATGGTAATATTGTAGAAAGCTATGGTATTGAGGTTATCAACTCCTCAATTTGTTCAAGATCCACTCTGAAAAAACTTCAGAAAATGTGTGCCGGAGTTGTTGAAAATGGAACAGCAATGAACCTGAAAAATGAGAACTATAAAATTGCAGGAAAAACGGGAACAGCTCAGATTCCGGATAATAAAACCGGTTACAGAGAGAAATCCCGGATAACCTACCAGGCTTCTTTTGTTGGTTATTTTCCGGCCGATAATCCGCGATATTCCTGCATTGTGGTGGTAAACGCTCCCTCAAAATACGTGTATTACGGTAATGTGGTTGCCGGACCGGTTTTCAGAGAGATTGCAAACAAGGTATATGCAACAAGCCTTGATATGCATGAAGCCATAAATCAAGGGCACAAGAAATTAGCTGAGGTTCCCTTTACAAAAAGCGGAAATAGAGAGGAATTGACAAACGTGCTAGACTTTTTGGATATTCCTGTTAAAAGACCTGCAAATAAAACACAATGGGTAGTCGCATCTGTTGATGGTGACAAACTTTCTCTCAGCCCGCGTCCGGTTATTCAGAATCTTGTTCCAAACGTGGTTGGGATGGGACTTAAAGACGCACTCTTTCTTATGGAAGATGCCGGATTACGCGTAAATGTAAGAGGAAGGGGAACTGTTCGCTCACAATCAGTTATGCCCGGCACAAACTCAAAATCAGTTGCAGCAGTAAACCTTGAAATGACAATACCTGATAATTAGTGAAACATCTTTCCGACATATTAAAAAATATTGAATTTATCCGAACCGCCGGCCCGATGGATATTGCTGTTGGTAAATTGTGCTTCGACTCGCGCAAAGTAACGAAGGGAGATTTATTTGTGGCTACAAAGGGAACGCAAACCGACGGGCACACATTTATCAGCGAAGTAATTAAAAAGGGGGCAGGTGTTATTGTATGCGAAGAATGGCCCGATATTAAAGAGGGTAAATGCACAATTCTCCAGGTTCTGAATTCACACGAAATTCTGTCGAGAATGGCTTCCAACTATTACGACCGGCCAAGTGAGAAATTGCAGCTTGTTGGAGTTACAGGCACTAACGGGAAAACCACAATTGCAAGTTTGTTGTACCAGCTTTTTACAAACCTGGGTTATAAATGCGGATTATTGTCTACAATAAATACCCGGGTTGCCGGTAAAATTGCTGAAGCAACACATACTACCCCGGATCCGCTTCAGATTAATTATTTACTGAGTGAAATGGTTGCCGCAGGATGCGAATATGTATTCATGGAAGTTAGTTCTCATGCTGCACATCAACGCCGGATTGGCGGATTAAAATTTGCCGGAGGGATTTTTACCAACCTGACACATGATCATCTTGATTACCATTTAAGTTTCAGGGCATACCTGGCGGCCAAAAAAATATTTTTTGATGGACTTCCAAAAGAGTCATTTGCATTGGTAAATGCAGATGATAAAAACTCAAAGATCATGGTTCAGAATTGCAAGGCAAAAATCTATACCTACTCTGTAAAGACAATGTCGGATTTTAAAGCGAGGGTACTTGAGAGTCACCTTGAAGGAAACCTGCTCAGGATTGGCCAAAAGGAGATGTGGACGCGACTTCCCGGAGTTTTTAATGCCTATAATGTTCTTGCCATTTATGCCTCAGCCATCCTGCTGAATGTTAATACAGATGAACTTTATTCTGAGATCAGCAAGCTTGAATCGGTAAGCGGGAGGTTTGAGATAATCAGATCAACCGGGGGAATAACTGCTATTGTAGATTATGCTCACACTCCTGATGCCCTCGAGAATGTTTTGAAAACCATACGCGGGATAAAAACCAATGAAAACCGGCTGATCACCATTGTGGGCGCCGGAGGTAATCGCGATAAATCCAAACGTCCGCTAATGGCAAGGATTGCAGCCAGCCTGAGCGATAAGTTGGTGCTGACATCCGATAATCCCCGTAATGAAGAACCTGAAAGTATTCTGAATGACATGAAAGCCGGATTGGATCCGGCGCTTGAACAGAAGATGATCAGCATCACCGACAGGGAGGAAGCCATCAGGGCTACCTGCTCTTTCGCGGAGAAAAACGATATCATTTTACTGGCCGGAAAAGGCCATGAAACATACCAGGAAATCAAGGGAGTTAAGCATCACTTTGATGATCGTGAAATGGTAAGGAAATATTTAGAAAATAAATAAGTATATGCTTTATTACCTTTTTCAATATCTTGATAAAATGGATGTCCCGGGGGCTGGGGTATTCCAATATATATCCTTCCGTTCGGCCATGGCAATCATAACATCACTCGCCATTTCAACCATTTACGGGAAAAGAATTATTCTTTATTTACAGAGTAAACAGATTGATGAAACCATCCGCGATCTGGGTCTTGAAGGACAAATGCAGAAAAAGGGAACCCCCACAATGGGAGGCCTGATTATTTTACTATCCATTATTGTACCAACTCTTTTATTTGCAGATATCGTAAATATTTATGTAATCCTGATGCTTATTACCACTATATGGCTTGGTTTTATTGGTTTTCTGGACGATTACATTAAAGTTTTTAAAAAGAATAAGAAAGGTCTTACCGGCGGGTTCAAAATATCAGGACAGATTGCGTTGGGACTTGTAATTGGGATTACGTTTTATTTCAGCGACCAGGTAGTTATCAGGAAACACGTTGAAATCCCCTCTGAACAAATTGAAATTTCCCAAAATCCTGTTATCGAAAGAGATGGGAAAAGCTTCGAGGTAATTGATAAAAAATCAAATCTAACGACTATCCCTTTTTTGAAAAACAATGAATTCGACTATTCCTGGCTGGTTTGGTTCATGGGAGATAAGTCGGTTAAATTTGCATGGATCGCGTTTGTACTCATTACAATTTTTATCCTGACAGCAGTTTCCAACGGGGCAAATATGGCAGACGGTCTGGATGGACTGGCAACAGGTGTTGCAGCTATTATCGGCACAACACTTGGAATTATGGCCTATGTTTCCGGTAACACAATTATTGCCGATTACCTAAACATTATGTACATACCACGGATCGGCGAACTGGTAATTTTTGCCAGTTCATTTATCGGGGCTACTGTAGGTTTCCTATGGTACAACTCTTATCCGGCGCAGATTTTTATGGGCGACACAGGCAGTCTTTCTATAGGTGGGATTATTGCTGTATTTGCTATAATTATCAGGAAAGAACTCCTTATTCCGATACTTTGTGGAATTTTTCTTGTTGAGAATCTTTCAGTTGTTATGCAGGTCACATATTTTAAATATACAAAAAGAAGATTTGGTGTGGGACGCAGAATATTTTTAATGGCCCCTTTACATCATCATTTTCAGATGAAAGGATATCCCGAACCCAAAATTGTAATCCGGTTCTGGATTATTGGGATTTTGCTGGCAGTGTTAACTGTAATTACTTTAAAAATACGATAATATAATAAAAACTGCAGGTTAATGGAAATAAATAAAAAAATTGTAATCCTGGGCGCCGGGGAAAGCGGAACCGGATCAGCCATTCTTGCAAAAAAACAAGGATTTGATGTATTTGTATCCGACAGCAACAGGATTAAACCCCGCTATCTCGAAATACTTGAACAAAACGGTATTGCTTATGAAGAGGGAACCCATACCGAAAAACTGATTCTTATAGCTGATGAAGTGATTAAAAGTCCCGGCATTCCGGAATCTGCTCCTATGGTAATGTTGATCCGTAAAAAGGGAATAAAAATTATTTCCGATATTGAATTTGCAGCAAGGTACACAAGTGCAAAAAAAATCTGCATTACGGGGAGTAACGGGAAAACCACAACGGCATCGCTGATTCATCATATGCTGAGAAAAGCAGGTCTGAATGCAGGAATAGCCGGAAACATAGGCAAAAGTTTTGCTTACCAGGTTGCAACTGAAGAGTATGATTATTATGTCCTGGAAATCAGTAGTTTTCAGCTGGATGGAATGTATGAATTTAAAGCAGACATTGCCATTCTTCTTAATATTACTCCTGATCATCTCGACCGGTATGATTATAACCTGCAGAATTATGTCGATTCTAAGTTCAGGATAACCCAAAACCTCACCGAAGACCAGTATTTCCTTTTTTGCTCAGATGATGAGATTACCATAAAAGAGTTAGAAAAAATTGTTGTTAAAGCACAACAGCTTCCTTTTGCATATACCAGGCATGAAGAGGATGTAGCATGGGTTGATGAAGAACAGTTTCTCAGAATTGAATTCGATGATGTGGACTTTTCCATGTCATTGCAGGAACTTTCGCTTAAAGGCAGGCACAACACATACAACTCCATGGCTGCAGGGATAGCCGGATCGGTGCTTAAAATCCGGAAAGAGATTATCCGCGAAAGCCTGATGGATTTCCAGGGTGTGGAACATCGCCTGGAAGCTGTAATGAAGATTCATGGAATAGAATTCATAAACGATTCCAAAGCCACTAATGTAAATTCCACCTGGTACGCGCTTGAAAGTATGCATTCTCCGGTAATATGGATTGCAGGAGGTGTTGATAAAGGTAATGATTACGAAAGTCTTAAAGAACTGGTAAAAGAAAAAGTGAAGATACTGATATGCCTTGGCAAAGACAATAAGAAGTTACATAAAGCTTTCGAGGGCCTGGTGGAAGAAATAGTCGATACCGACAATATGAAAGATGCGGTAAAAAAGGCCTATCACTTTGGGACTAACGGTGATGCAGTTTTATTATCGCCCTGTTGTGCAAGTTTCGACTTGTTTGAAAATTATGAACAGAGAGGCAGATATTTTAAGGAAGCTGTACGTGAACTATAATGAGCTCTATTACTAAACATATCAGGGGAGACAGGGTCATCTGGATGGTAATAATACTACTGTCGGTGATTTCTATTCTTGCTGTTTACAGTTCCACCGGTACCTTAGCCTATAAATTAAGGGGAGGGAATACCGGCTATTACCTGATAAAACAGATAATTTTTCTATCCGTTGGAGTATTTATCATCATTGCAACCTCGGCGGTACCTTACAAGTACTACAGCCGCATGGCGCAGATATTTCTATTTATTGCCATTCCTGTTTTGGCGCTCACGCTTGTTACAGGTCCCTCTATCAACGAAGCCCGTCGCTGGCTTACTCTTCCCGGCACAGGATTTACCATTCAGCCTTCAGACTTTGCCAAACTGGCGATCATTATGTATGTAGCCCGTATCCTCTCGCTCAGACAAGACCAGATAACTGAATTCAAGGGAGCTTATTTCCAGATCATTTGGCCTGTCGTACTCGTATGCGGACTCATCATGCCTGCCAACCTTTCGACCGCTGCTATCCTGTTTGTTACCGCGATGACGCTTATGTTCGTGGGTCGGATCCCATTTAAATTTCTTGCCCTTACCATTGGTGGCGGGGTATTAATATTGACGATTTTTATCACCATATCTCTTTATCTTGACAGGGGAGGAAGAATTGCCACCTGGAAAAGCCGGATCGAAAATTTTGTTTCGGGGGAGGAAACCGAAGACAACTTTCAGGTTAACCGGGCAAAAATTGCTGTTGTAAACGGAGGTCTAATCGGTAGAGGTCCCGGAAACAGTACCCAAAGAAATTATCTGCCACATCCGTATTCCGATTTTATTTATGCGATCATAATTGAAGAATATGGTCTGATCGGAGGCACATTTGTACTCTTTCTCTATATCTGGTTGTTTTTCCGGGCTGGACTAATTGTGAGGCGAAGTAACAGAACGTTTGCAGCTTTACTGGCTCTCGGACTGAGCATGGGACTTGTGCTACAGGCTATGATTAACATGGCCGTTGCAGTAAACCTGGTTCCCGTTACAGGGCAAACACTTCCCTTTGTCAGCATGGGGGGATCATCTATTTTATTTACCAGTATTTCCCTGGGTATGATACTCAGTGTGAGTTATGGAGTTGAAGAGGAAAGAAAAGAAGAACTTAAAAACCCGCAAAAAGCCGATGAGTAAACGAGTTATCATAGGGGGAGGGGGTACCGGGGGACATATTTTCCCGGCTATATCCATTGCCAATGCTCTGCGTTCGGTTGAAAAGGATATTGAGATACTTTTTGTCGGGGCTTTGAATAAGATTGAAATGGACAAGGTCCCCGAAGCGGGATATAAAATTATTGGGCTTCCTGTAGCAGGATTTCAGAGGAAACTTAGTCTGAAAAGCATAAGTTTTTTCGTGAAATTGTGGCAAAGTATGCACAGATCCAAAAAAATACTAATCGATTTTAAACCCGATGTAGCATTAGGAGTAGGAGGTTATGCGAGCGGACCGATTTTGAAAGCAGCAGCACGAAAGAGGATACCGGTTGTGATACAGGAGCAAAATTCTTATGCCGGAATCACAAACCGGATCCTTGCAAAATCTGCTTCAAAAATTTGCGTTGCTTATGATGGAATGGAAAAATTTTTTCCGGCCGAAAAGATCATTTTAACAGGTAATCCGGTACGCAGGGATATTATTAACCTGAGTTCTGATAAGGAATCTGCGTTGAGGTTTTTCGGTCTGGATACAAGCAAACAAACGATCCTGGTTCTTGGCGGAAGCCTGGGTGCCCGCACGATAAATAATAGTATTGCCGGAACCCTGAAATATATTCCGGATGATATTCAATTGTTATGGCAGTGCGGAAAATTGTATTTCAAAGAAATGAAAGCCAGGCTGGAGGAGTCGGGGAAGAAAAATATTATTCTGAAGGAATTTATAAGTGAGATGAATCTTGCGTTTTGTGCCGCTGATGTGATCATTTCAAGAGCAGGAGCAGGAACAATATCTGAACTGGCGATCGTCGCAAAGCCTGTAATACTTGTACCTTCACCTAATGTAGCCGAAGATCATCAGACGCAGAATGCTTTATCACTTGTTAATAAGGGTGCGGGAATACTGATAAAAGATTCGGAGGCTCCTGAATTATTGATGGAACGAGCGTTATCCCTTCTGAAAAATCCGGAGGAAAGGAAAAAACTTTCAGAAAATCTGAAGATGCTGGCTATCCCTGATTCTGCGGAACGGATTGCCAGGGAAATTCTAAAGCTGATTGAAAAATGAAATTGAACGAAGTACATAAAGTCTATTTTCTTGGTGCCGGAGGAATTGGTATGTCTGCCATAGCCCGGTATTTCCTGTCGCAGGGAAAGAAAGTAGCCGGTTACGACCGTACTTCAACACCGCTCACGGATCAATTGATAAGGGAAGGGATCGACATTCATTTTGCAGATGATATTTCAAAAATACCGGGTATTTACAGGGATAAAAACGACACTCTGATCGTATACACTCCTGCCTTACCTGCCGGTCATTCGGAATTACAGTATTTCCGCGCTGAAGGTTATACTCTCATGAAACGCTCCCAGGTTTTGGGAATCATCATGGAGAGCCATAAAGGAATTGCAGTGGCAGGGACTCATGGAAAAACGACCATTTCGTCAATGATTGCTCATATCTTCCGCTATTCCGGTAAATCCTGCAATGCTTTTCTTGGAGGAATATCCCGTAATTACAATTGTAACCTCCTTTTGGATCCGGCATCCGATAATTTTATTGCAGAAGCGGATGAATTTGATCGTTCCTTCCTGACATTGTTCCCTGAAATGGCAGTTATCTCATCTGTTGATGATGATCACCTGGATATTTATGGTGAACGCAAAAACCTGCTGGCTGCTTTTACACAATTTGCTTCGCAAATTAAAAAAGGTGGTGTGCTGGTTGTTAAGAAAAACATCGAACTGCAAAATCCGTCCGGAATCAGAATATTTACCTATTCCCTTAATGAGGAAGCCGATTATTATGCATTCAATTTAAGGAAGGAAGGCTTATTTAACCGTTTCGATATTCATGCAGGTATGGAAGTTTTCAGAGACTTTATCCTTGGAATTCACGGGATATTGAATATCGAAAATGCCATTGCAGCTTTTGCCATCGCACACCAGTCAGCAATTAATCCGGATATGATCCGTAACGCATTGGGAACATACAAAGGTGTGAAACGAAGATTTGAAATTATCCTGCATACTGACAAAGTACTTTTTATTGATGATTACGCACATCATCCGGAAGAACTGAAAGCATTTATTACCTCAGTAAGGGATGCTGTACCTAAAGCAAGGATTGCAGGTATTTTTCAGCCACATCTGTATACGCGGACCCGCGATTTTGCAATCGCTTTTTCTGCAAGCCTTTCACTGCTCGATGATGTGATCCTGCTCGATATTTACCCTGCCCGGGAGGAACCCATAAACGGGGTGAATTCAAGGATGATTTTTGAGAAACTCAGAAATCCCGGTGAAAAGATTTTATGTACAAAAGACCAGCTTTTCAGGGTTGTAAAAGAGCTAAATCCCCCGGTATTATTAACAATGGGAGCGGGTGATATTGATCAGACGGTTGATCCTTTAAAAGAACTTTTAAAACGGATAAACCCATGAAAAAAGCACTGAATATAATCATCTGGACAGGTCTGATTGCCTATCTGTTTCTGGCATTAGGCTTTACTGCCGATAAGAGATCGGAACTTATATGCAGGGAGGTAAGGGTTATTATTGCAGACAGCAGTAATGCACAGTTCTTTGACAGAAGAGATGTAGAAAGGATTCTGAGGTCAGGAAACATCAGAATACGTGGAATCCCTTTTTCGGAGCTCAATACCCGTGAAGTTGAAGAGCTTTTTACCCGGAATCCGTACATAAAAAAGATAGAAGTTTATACCACCCTCGACGGAGCGCTGAACATACATGTTCGACAGAGAATGCCGGTAGTGAGGGTGATTACAATGAAAGGCACAGGTTACTTTCTCGATAGAGATGGGTATATAATGCCGGCCGGTCATAAATTTAGCCCATACCTGCTGGTTGCCAATGGTTCGTTTTTCGCGGGAGATCAGTTAAAGCGGGCAAGTTGTCTTGACTCGATCGTGGATAAAAAATTTTATAAACCATGGTTCGAATTATTGGAATTGGCACATTTTATCAACGGGAACAGTTTCTGGAGTTCACAAATAGTGCAATTGTACCTGAATTCAAACCATGATTTCGAGATCATCCCGAGGGTTGGAGCACACCAGATCATTCTGGGAAGAGCGGAGGGATATAAATCCAAATTCAGCAATCTTGAGATCCTTTACAAGGAAGGATTGAAATCAGAAGGATGGAATAATTACATAAAAATAGATCTGAGATTTAAAAATCAAGTAATCTGCACAAAAAGATAAAGAATATGGCACAAAATGATCAGCTTGTTGCAGCAATCGATATTGGAACAACCAAGATCGTTGCTCTCGTTGGCCGGATAAATGAAAATAACCGGCTTGAAGTTTTAGGATTGAGTAATACCGTATCCAAAGGTGTAAAGCGGGGTGTTGTTCTGAATATCGAGGAAACAGTAAACGCTATTGAGACAACTGTTTTCGAGATACAGAAGAGTTCCGGTATCAAATTTAAGGATGTGTTCGTGGGTATTGCCGGTCAGCATATCAAATCCATTCGTACCAGAGGTTACATAAATCGCGATTCTTATGAGGATGAGATTACCCGCGATGACATAAGCCGGCTGGTTAATGATATGTATAAAATTCCGGTTGATATCGGGGAAGAGATTATACACGTTCTGCCTCAGAATTATATCGTTGATAGTGAAACCGGTGTGAAAAATCCTATCGGGATGTCAGGTAAGCGCCTGGAAGCAAATTTTCATATCGTGATAGGTCAGATTGCTTCAGCTAAAAATATTGAAAAGTGTATCAATCGTGTAAACCTTAACGTGAAACAATTGATACTTGAACCTCTGGCCTCAAGTGAAGCCGTTCTTACCGGGGATGAAAAGGAAGCCGGTGTAGTGCTTGTTGACATAGGAGGAGGAACAACCGATGTGGCAGTTTACTATGACGACATCATCCGCCATACAGCAGTTATTCCTTTTGGCGGGAATGTGATCACCCGCGATATCAAGGAAGGTTGTTCGATTCTGGCCAGACAGGCTGAGTCGTTGAAAGTTCAGTTTGGTTCTGCACTGGGCGATCTGGCTCAGGAGGATAAGGTGGTTACTATTCCCGGAATCAGCGGCAGAGAACCCAAAGAGATCAGCTTCAAATCGCTGGCCTATATCATACAGTCGAGGATGGAGGAAATCATCGATGCAGTTTTATATGAAATCGAAAGTTCCGGTTATCTGGAAAAGCTTTCTGCCGGTGTTGTTATTACCGGGGGAGGTGCAATGCTTAGGCATTTACCGCAACTTGTGAAGTTTAAAACAGGTATGGATGTAAGAATTGGATATCCAAGCGAGAGACTTGCCAGTGATAAAAACGATGAGGTGAACCAGCCAATGTATGCAACCAGCATCGGCCTTTTACTGAAGGGTGCCGAATATCTGAAGGAGAAGAATGAAAGCACGTCCGTAGACAGTGGAAAAGAGCCTGCGGTAAATACAGACGAGACTCCTGTTACAGAAAAAGTTGATAAGGCAGAAAAGGAAAGAAAATTATTTGGGAAAACAAGCTTCTTAACTAATTTCCGGTCTGTTATAACTGAGATTTTTGATGAGAATGATTCGAAAATGTGAGGGGGAGAAGGGGAGTGAATGAGTGAATGAGTAAATGGGTGAATGAGGGAATGAGTAAATGAGGGAATGAGTAAGTCAGATTTTACCTTATTCACTCTTTGAACCATCCACAAATAATATGGTAAACTAAAACATAAAATCATGGTTGAAGAACTTAATTTCGAATTGCCAACAGGCCGCTCTTCCATAATTAAAGTGCTGGGTGTTGGCGGGGGAGGCAGTAACGCGGTGAATCATATGTTTTCACTCGGAATAAAAGATGTGGACTTTGTAATATGCAACACCGATGCCCAGGCTCTGCAAAACAGTCCGGTAGCGGTGAAAATACAGCTGGGTGAAAATCTTACTGAAGGTCGTGGCGCCGGAAGTAAACCGGAAATTGGCCGCAAAGCAGCCATGGAAAGTATGGAAAATATTAAAAATGTGTTATCCGCCAATACCAGGATGGTCTTTATAACGGCAGGTATGGGTGGCGGAACAGGGACAGGGGCTGCTCCTGTAATTGCAAAAGCTGCACGTGAACTGGGCCTGCTTACCGTGGCCATTGTAACTATTCCCTTCCGTTTCGAAGGTCAACAGAGGATTGACCAGGCAATACAAGGTATTACGGAACTTCAGCAGTATGTTGATTCTTTGTTGGTTATCAACAACGAGAAGTTAAGGGAAGTTTTTGGGGATCTGAAACTCTCGGAAGCATTTTCTCACGCCGATGATGTCCTGGCTACTGCCGCAAAAGGAATTGCCGAGATCATAACTGTTCATGGGTATATAAATGTAGACTTTGCGGATGTAGAGACCGTTATGACTAAAAGTGGGGTGGCTATTATGGGCTCAGCTTCAGCCACTGGTGAAGGACGCGCACTGAAAGCCATTCAGAATGCACTTTCGTCTCCTCTTTTAAATAACAATGATGTTACCGGGGCAAAAAGTATTTTACTGAATATTTCATCCGGAGTGCAGGAGATCAGCATGGATGAGGTTGGTGAAATCACCGACTTTGTTCATCAATCTGCTGACCGGAATGCACTTATTATTTGGGGTACAAGCCAGGACGATAGACTGGGCGATGCGGTAAGCGTAACAGTGATCGCAACAGGATTCGAAACCAACAGCATTCCTGAATTGTACACGATCAAGAAACAATATGATAAAATCCCACTCCGGGATAACCAGCTGATAGAAAAACCGGAATTAAGTCATGGAGGATTTGAAATCCGCGATAATAAATCACACAATTCGGTCGTCCAGACCAGCATTGAATTTACCATACGGGATGGGGAAGACAAGGAACAATATATATTGTATAACGATAAGATGAATAAAAAGCAAGGTGGCGCCTCCGACGCAAAAAAGCGTGAAGACAGAGTAAAAAAGCTTAAGGAAACACATGAAAAACTTAAGGAAGAAGGCTATACCGGTAATTCATCGAATGATAAAATTGAGGAACTGGAAAATGAGCCGGCTTACCTGAGAAAAAAAGTCAAACTCGGGGATGAAGGTAACCGTCCCTCCGCCGACAATTCCGTATCACGCTACTCACTTTCTGAAGACGAGAATAATGTTCCCCGCCTGAGAGATGATAATTCTTATTTACATGATAATGTTGATTAAAATTCTAATGATTTGAAAATAACCAATAAAAACAAACATCATGTCATACAGCGATCTGATAAACGAAGACCTTAAAAAGGCCATGCTGGCGCGCGAAAAAGATAAGCTCGAAGCGATCCGGGCTATAAAAGCCGCATTTCTTATTGCCCGCGCCGATAAGGGGGCAGGTTCTGTTTTGGAAGAAACAGAAGAAGTAAAAATTCTTCAGAAACTGGTAAAACAGAGAAAAGATTCTGCGGTCATTTATAAAGAGCAGAATCGGCCTGAGCTTTGCGAAAAGGAACTGTTTGAAGCTGCCGTTATTGAGAAATACCTTCCAGCGCAGATGAGTGAGCAGGAAATTGAAAACGTTATTAAGCGAATCATCAATGAGTCGGGCGCTTCCGGTATGAAAGATATGGGCAAAGTAATGGGCCTCGCCACCAAAGAGTTAGCAGGTAAAGCAGATGGAAAATTGATTTCCGGGGTGGTCAGGCAGCTATTGAGTTAACAGGCTTTAACCTAACAGTCTTATTAAAAGAATTTGATTCTCTCGTCTTTAATTTCTGCTTTTTCCTGAAGGGCTTCGTAACCTTCGTATGATACACGGTTGGTAAGACCATATTTCAGACGGAATTCAGCTGAAGCAAGGTCCGATTCCTCAGGAACATCAATAGTATTTACCTGTATAACAAACACTCCGTTAGTTCCAATGATAGGTTCTGAAAGTTGCCCGGTATTCATAGCGAATGCCTTTGAAACAACCACAGGTTCCAGTCCGACATTATTCACATAAGGATTGGCAAAACGAACCTTCGATGCATCAGCAATTTGTTTTCCCAGCGATGCAGCAGCATCTTCAATGGTATTAGCTAAAGCAATTTTGCCTGTGATATCGGCAGCCAGTTTCTCCAGTTTCTTTTGTTTCTTCAAAACGGTTTCAATTTCTGCTTTAACATCTTCAAGGGGTGCGAATCCTTTCTGTTTCACGGAAGTAAGGCCGGCTATAACATATCGATCAGAGAGGTCGAAAATCTGACTTACAGTGCCTTTTTTATTTTCATATGCCCACCGGATTATTTCGCGGGAGGATTCCAAACCAGGGAGTGAATTATCGTTAGGTCCGAAATCAGTAGCAAATCTTGGGGCCATTTTCTCAGATTCACAAGTAGCGCGGAACTTGTCAAGATCTGTTGAATTTGCAGTAAAATCTACCGCCCTGGAATAAATTGTCTGATTGGTTTCATCGCTGGATGTAACCTCTCGTTCGAGGATTGCTATTTTAGCTTTTTTAACTTTTGGACTTTGGGTTTCAACTCTGATAACGTGGTAGCCATAAGTAGTCTTGACAACCATAATGTCCCCTGTGTTAGCTTTGAAGCATGCATCAGCGAAAGGTTTTACCATACGGTCTTCGGTAAACCAACCCAGGTCACCGCCGATGTTTTTATTGTTATCATCAGATGAAAAATCCCTTGCCAGAGTATTAAAATCTGCTCCACCGTCTATCAGCGTTTTCAAGCTGTCGGCAATTTCTTTTGCCCTTACTTCATCACGCTGAACAGAGAGAGAAATAAGGATATGCCTGGCTCTTACGGAATCAGGAACATTGGTAAATTCAATAAGACGTGTAAGCTTGTACGACCCGTTTTCGAAATACGGGCCTGCAACGAAGCCTGGAGATGCAGCAAAAATTGAGTCGGCAATTACAGGCGAGAGTTCATCTTTCGAATAATTTTTATCGGAATAAGGTCTGTCGGAATTGGTATTAACAAAGCTGATCGCCGATTCTGCTCTTTGAAAAGCTATTTTGCTATCGGTAACAAAACTACGGGCAAAATCATCATCTTTTTGAGACGGAAGAAGTTCAAAAACCACGTATTCAATACTACGGCCATCTACCTGTTTGTATTCGGTTTTATGTTGATCGTAATACTTAGCGATTTCAGAGGCAGAAACAGATACCTGGTCATCAGGGATACTGGTGAAATTTTCAAAAACAAAACTGAAGTCAACCGATGATCCGGATTCCTGCGCAAAATATTTCGAATCCAGTTTACTGGGTTGGATTCCTTTACGAACTAAAGTAAAATATTTCTGGCTGAGACGTTCATCGACGATCTGGTTTTCGAGGAATATCCATCTTTTTTGTTCATCTTTATAAGCCGGATTACTGATGGCGTTGAAATAGTTTACCATTTGAAATCGGTTAAATTCCCCGGTTTCAGGATTAGTAAACCAGCTTTTAATGATAGGATGGGGCTCATCCATTATAACGTTTACTCCACCGGCGTTTATGGAATCACCTTGCAACATGGTAATCAGTTCATCGTTACTTACATTGATACCGAGTTTATTGTATGCCTTACCAAGGATGATATCCCGTACAGTTGTTCTCCAGGTTTCCTCTTTTATGGATTCAAGCGTTTGATTATCCAGATTCTGTAAATTGTATGAAAGCTTGTAAAAGTCAGTAAGTTCTTCGATTTTCCGGTTGTAATCTATAATACTTACGGCATAACCATCGATTTCTGCTACCTCAAGTCTCTTTTTTGAGAATGCTGAGGGTCCACTGCTGAAAAGGTCACCCATGATAAAAGCAAGCAGCGCCAAACCGATGACTGCTGCAACCAATACTCCGCCCTTATTCCTGATTTTCTGTAAAGTTGCCATTAACTGTTTCTTTAAATATATGCTAAAAAATTTTAGGGTACGAATATAGTAATTTCAATTGTGATTTTTGCTATTCGAATAATAGTTGTTTGGAAAAAACCATCTGACATTTCTTTCAGAGCCATTGACCCCGCCCTGCTCCCTTAAATCCGGAACCTTAATTCCCCAAAGTTAAAGAATTAACAATTCTTCCGTCCTCCCGCGTCTGACATGCACCAGTTCAATTCGCGTCTGGCTCACTTTCAGAATCCTCATTTGGAGATCTTCAATAATTACGCGGGTATTCAGTTTGGGGATATTTTCGTAATGAAAAATGATATATCCTGCCAGGGTATCATAATCTTCTGTTTCAGGAATGTTGAATTTGTATTTTTCATTCAGATAATCAATTTCAAGGCGGCCTGAGAGGATAAATTCTTTTTCATTCACCTGTCGCTCTACAAATTCCTGTGTATCATGTTCGTCCTCAATCTCGCCAAAAATTTCTTCCATAATGTCCTCGAGGGTTACAATTCCCGAAGTGCCTCCATATTCATCCACAACAAGCGCGATGCTTCTTCTTTCTTTAATAAGGTTACGCAGTAATTTATTGATTTGCATGGATTCCGGCACAATCGACAAAGTAACAAGACTTGAACTGATGCTATCAGGATTCTTAAATAATTCTTTTGAACTTATGTACCCGATGATGTTATCTATTGTTTCCTCATAAACCAGAATTTTAGAATATCCGGATTCAATAAATTTGTCCCTCAGTTCATTCAGATTGCTTTTCACTTCCAGTCCTTCAATTTCGTTGCGCGGCACCATGCAATCTCTTACCTTAAGCTTGGAAAACTCAAGTGCATTCTGAAATATTTTAATCTCCGGGTCTTCATGATCAGGGTTATCTTTAACCGATTCATTGATATTGATTGGTGAGTAAAACCCGGGAAAGGAAAACCGGTAAAAAAATCCTTCTCTCCTGATGTTTTCATTTATCCGTAAAATGTATCGGCTAAAAAGGTTAGTAATTGCAAGGATTAAGATGGAAATCAGAAAAAAAACCAGATAAAAGAGCAAGGCCGGGAGCGCCAGAAATTTTAAAGAATCTTCAGGTTTTACCCTGAAAATACTCATACGAAGAAGAAAAACAGTAAAGACAAGCACGATAAATGCCGTGATGATTTGCAGGATTAGAATTATTATTCCGGAGCTAATGTGTAAATTCTGAAATAAAAAAATGCCCGTAAATTCGATAAATGAAAGAGCAAAGCATACCAGGGATATAAAATATCCAAATAACGACGAGGTAATAAAAACCGCAGGATTTGATACGAAAATGGAAAGGATCAGCGAAGAAAGTCCGGTACGTTTGACCCCATTATCTGATTTTATTCGTCCGGTTGAAAGAAACGACGATCCCAATCCCCCGAAAAAAACCGCGAGAATGAGGGAAACAAGGGCAATTATTAATAGGGTTACAGGAGGAATCATTGGGATTTTCTAAGATTTCGACGATTTATATACATCAGCAAAGAAAGTAAAAAGATGATAAAAAACGGGTAACTATTCGTCAGACCGTGAAAATAAGTCTTATGTATTCCGGCCAGAAAGGAAAGCAGGGTTGCAATAAGCCAGACGATTTCAAGGGTTCTCACCGGAGTTTGCTTCATCCTTTATTTTTACGCTTCCTCTTGAGCCTTTAAGTTTCCAATGGCTGAATTTCTGGTTGGATTCAAAGCCATTTTGTCCATAAAAAGTTCCGTCATTATTTTCGATTCTTGAGAAGCTGTTGGAATAGATTCGTCCCAGGTTCTCGTCCCAGAAAAGCTCCTCGGTATTGAGTTTCTCTCCTTTGGCGGTATTATTTGCAATTACATTGCCACGAGCCTCCCAAAGTTTATCATCCTGGTAATATTTGGCGTAATCTGCAATTACTTCAGATTCAATATTAAGAGAATCGTCGAAAAAAACCACATGAATTCCTTTTGGAAATTCCACATAGGGACGGTCTGCCTTCGCGAATTGTTGAATTTCATCGGCATTAAGCTGCATTTTCACTTTTCCGGAATCGCTGTAAAGGATCTCTACTTTTTTTCCACTAATCTCCGGAAAATTATTGGCATTGGTAAGCGAATGAATTCTCTCTATATCATTTTCGCATGCTGAAAGACAAAAAACTCCCAGAAGTATCAGGAGTTTGATGATATTTTTTGAAGTATGTGTCATGGGAGATATTAACAGACTTAAGGAGATTTGGCTGAAGGGTTTCAGGTTGATCAGTATATTTTTCCTTCAACCTAAAAACCTATTTTCGTCCTCTGACCGTTGTCGAACGATTTATCCATCCTCCGATAGAATATGACTGTCCTTCCTGGAGCGTATGGAAGAAAACATCTTCAACACTTGGGAAATAGGCAGAATAATCAGAGATAGCCGAGTTAGCTTTATCAGTAACACTGGGATCAACGCTTTTGGCTTTCTGGAACATATCGACAGCTAACCAGTATACGGTTTTTTTCATAAAAGCATCGTCAAAAATATTGCTTGCAGAACCATATATGTAGCCAAGTAGAAGATACGCATCTCCCCAGTTAGGCTTAAGATTTATGGCATCTATGAGGTAGGATGCAGCGGATTCAGGTTGGTTCAGATGGCTGTTTAGAACGTATGCCAGTTCATAATAGTAATTTGCTTTATCATCTTTAGATACTGCACGATCAATAGCTTCCTTATAATATTTTGAGCTCTTTTCATATTCTTTACTCTGGAAGAATACTCTTGCAATTTTATAGGCTGCTATGGCTGAAGGTTCAATAGAATATAGTTTTTCTGATGCGTCAGCGAATAGTTTTTCACTTTCGCATTGAGAATCGGATAAGAATCCTGTTATTTTTTTCAGGAATTCAGGATTTTTCTCATTAGCAGCGAGCTTTGGCTGGTAAATCTTCACGATTAATTCACAGGACAATGCCTTACTCTCCCGGATATTAACCTCAATAGCATCCTTAGCTTGCTGAGTCCTGGGAGAGGGACGGACGGCAAGTTCGTTATCCAGAATCTCGGAAGCAGTAAGATAATCCATAACCACCTGCTCATTGGTAAGAAGCTCTTTCATATACAGGCTGATACTGGCTGACATGAAGGTTGTCAAAACCACAGGGGATGACTTATCTTTATCAAGTTCAACGGATCTTTTCAGGCAATCATAACCTTGCTGAATAAATTCGCTCCCGTCATCTCTCCTGTAACGAAGCAGATCAACTCCTTTGCGGCCGAGTACATTTCCTTCGCCGCCAAAATATTTAATTCGCTGATCGTATATCATCATTATCGTATCGCAAAAGGCTGCTTTTTTAACCGGATCTTTTTCTGACTCGACGAATGCTTTGTACATATTAACACCATTTGCATAAAGAGATTCTCTTGAAGAAGGACAATCCCGGTAAATTTCCCGCCAGGGTATAATTGCATCTTTGTAATTATCATGTTTGTAAAACTCATAGTATAAAGAAAGGTTTCTGATACACTTAATACTGTCTTCACCCTTCCCGTAAAGCGATCCGTCTTCAATTCCTTTTTGGGGGAAGGCCTGTGCTGCAAAAAAAACAGTCATCAGGGTGATCAGTAAAGCTTTCAATCTTATTGTTTTCATGACTATTATATTTAATCAAATTTTCTTTTAAAGAACCAGAAATCGTGCAAGGTTAATCCAAAATTCACTATTCCGTAGTTCTCTTTTATCAGGTTATTTGTCAATGTTCCTCTTTGACCAACAATTAATCCCAGGTTAAAACTCGATTTGGTTCCCTTGAGTGGTAACCCTACTCCAAAACTTATGCCACGATCCTGAATTTGCTCTCCACGAATGCGAAGATAGCTGTTAGAATAATACCCTCCAAACCTGTAATGTACTCTGTTATAGTATCCACGGAGGGCCTGATCGTTTGGTGTATATTCTAAACCAAAATTCAGGGAACTCGCATTTACTAAAGAATCTGTTTTTCCGGGAATAAATGATTGACTCCACTCCTGACTGGAATAATCTCCTGCCAGCATTAGTTTATTTTTTATACCAAAACTAAATCCAACTCCTGCATTTCGGGGTAATAATGTTTGAACCTGAAGAATCTCGCTGTTGACAACAAATTCAGGATCTATATTAATACTATCTCCGACACTCGTTTTTGAACCGGGGTAAAATGTTGTCTGAACCAGTTTCTGTGATGTATTTAGCTTAGAATCATTATCGAAAACAACTCCCAATGTGAAAAAATACTTATCACTAAAAGTGTCATGATACTGAAATCCGAAATTATAAGTCATATCAGCAATGTTCAGCCGATTTTCAATACGGGTTGTTGCCGCATAATTATCGGAGATGAAGTCAACAGAATTGGCATAATTAAGATATCCGAAAAGATAGGTCAGATTCAGCCCAACAGAAAAATGATTAATAATACGAATCGAGTTACCTATATAAAATTTGTTTAGCCCTCCACTCCCCACATAATTATAATCGAGTAAACCGGCACCGCTCAGAAACTTGTTTTCCACAATGTTGTAACCTACCGAGCTGTAAGGAACAATACCTATACTGGCTTTCCAGTTTTTTGATATTCCGAAACCAATGGCAATATGATGAATGTTATAATTGGTCATTTTCGATTGAAGGGGAGAACCCGTTGTTCCGGAATTCTGTGCATACGTATTCTGAGAACCCTGTAAGCCAAATTCAAATAAAAACGACATGGTATCAATTGATGAATAAGAGGCCGGATTCAGGTAGTTAATCTGACTGCCGGAGCGAATACCGATTCCTGTGCCTCCCAATGCAAGGTTTTGGATAAACCCGGGTTGTGTTAATTCGCCCAGGCCAAATCTTGAATAAGGAGAACTTGTATTTACCTGCGCCGACAAAGGAATTGTGCACAGCAAAATAGCTGAGAGGAGATAACTAATTATTTTTGACATTATATTCCAGAATTCGGTTTAGCCCGGTTAGATTTAAATTTGAATGCACAAAGATGGAATTTTTTAGCTTTTTATCAAAGAATTTTATATCACCTCCGGTTAAAATGATTTTAAGGTCATGATAGTGAGATTTTAATGTGTTTATATAACCGTCCAGTTCAAATCCAACACCGTTTAAAACTCCGGCAAGAATTGCTTCCCGGGTATTTTTTCCCAGAACCGGGTATTCTTCTTTTTTTTCCACAAGGGGGAGTTTTTTAGTAAACTCGTGCAATGATCTTAACCTTAAATCAAGACCAGGTGAAATGTTTCCACCGTAAAACTCTCCTTTTGCGGTCAGAAGATCAATGGTTATCGCGGTCCCCGCATCGATAACCAAAACATTATTTCCCGGGAAAATCGTAAATGCCCCAACCGCATCGGCAATCCGGTCGTAACCTAAGGATTCTTTTGTGTAATATGTATTTTTTATTGGGAGGGGAGTTTCTGCATTAAGGATGATAAAACTCTTTAAATTTTTCTCAAGAAATTCCGGAATATCCGCGCTGAATTTTGAAACTGATGAAAGTATGGCACGGGAGATTTCCGGGTATTTTTCAAATAGGGTAAGCAAAACTGAAATGTTCAATTCAGGTTCGGTAAAGCGTGCGATCATTTCTCCGGCGTTAAAAACGCCTAGTTTACTAATGGTGTTGCCCTGATCGATTACGAGGTTCATTTTTATTGAAACTTATACAGGTAATTTTTATTAAAAGTAAAAAATTAAATTGCTTTAAACTGAGTTACAGGAAAATTGATTTAAAATCAAACGGTTATCTTATCTAAAATATCAATAGCTGATTTAACACTCTTAATTTGCTGTATCCTAAGGCTCAAACGCTGGTTTTCTTCTTTTAGTACAGCGCTCCGGCCCATTCGTTGAACAAAGTTCAAAACATTGCCGAATACAACCGATTGATAATATGGAGATTTCGAATCATTGATGAAATAAATCAACATAGTGGAATTTTTCATTATGATCTTTTCCATTCCCATGTTTAATGCTCTCCATCTCAATCGTACGACATTGAGTAATTCTTCCGTTTGTGCCGGGAGAACACCGAACCGATCAACCAGGCCGGTCCTGAAACCTGTCAGCCCCGGCTCATCAGGAATATTATCCAGTTCGCGGTACAGACGGATTCTTTCCGATACATTATTTATATAATCATCAGGCAAAAGTATTTCCAGGTCGGTATCGATCTGACAGTCGCTGACATATTGTTTTTTGATATGTGTTTCCTGAGTTTCAGGATAAAGATCTTTAAATTCATTTTCACGAAGTTCGAGAATTGCCTCGCTGAGTATTCTCTGGTAGGTTTCGTAACCTATGTCGGCAATAAATCCACTTTGCTCGGCTCCCAGAAGGTTGCCTGACCCGCGGATATCCAGATCCTGCATGGCAATATTGAATCCGCTGCCCAGATCGGAAAACTCTTCGATTGCGCGCATTTTTCTTCGGGCTTCGTTGGATAGCATAGTTACAGGTGGAGCAAGCAGGTAGCAGAAGGCCTTTTTGTTCGACCGCCCAACCCTTCCCCTTAACTGGTGCAGGTCGCTAAGTCCGAAATGGTGGGCGTTGTTTATTATTATGGTATTGGCATTCGGAATATCAAGTCCGGATTCAATGATCGAAGTAGCCACCAGCACATCATAATCGCCCTGTATGAAATCAAGCATGGTTTTTTCCAGCTGGTTACCCTTCATTTGTCCATGTGCCACAACAACCCGTGCCGACTTGCAGATTTTTCCGATCAGGGTTGCCAGTTCCTCGATATTTTGAATCCGGTTATTAATGAAGAAAACCTGGCCGCCCCGGCTGACCTCATATTCAATAGCTTCCCGGATAATATCTTCATTGAAAGTGTGCAGTTCAGTCAGGATCGGATGCCGGTTAGGCGGAGGAGTGTTAATTATGGAAAGGTCTCTCGCTCCCATAAGCGAAAACTGCAGGGTACGGGGAATGGGTGTAGCAGTAAGCGTCAGGGTATCAACGTTAAGCTTCATCTGACGGAGTTTTTCTTTTACACTCACTCCGAATTTTTGCTCTTCATCGATAATCAATAACCCCAGATCTTTAAATTTCAGTTCTTTCCCAACCAGCTTGTGCGTTCCGATCAGAATGTCAATCTCCCCCTTAGCCAGCTTCTGAAGAATTATTTTCTGATCGGCTGGCTTTCTGAAACGACTTATATAATCAATGTTACAGGGAAATTCTTTGAGCCTGTCTTTAAAGGTGTTATAATGCTGAAAAGCCAGTATGGTTGTAGGAACCAGAATAGCTACCTGTTTCGAATCGGTTACCGCTTTAAATGCCGCCCGGATAGCCACTTCTGTTTTGCCAAAGCCAACGTCTCCGCACACCAGCCTGTCCATTGGGAATCCGGCCTCCATTCCCTGTTTAACATCCATTGTCGCCTTCAACTGATCGGGGGTATCCTCATAAATAAAGGAAGCCTCCAGTTCACTCTGCAGGTAAGTATCCGGGGTAAACCGGAATCCTTCCTGTTGTTTTCGTTCCGCGTAGAGTTTGATCAGGTCCTGGGCAATATCCTTGATTTTCTTCTTGGTCGATAATTTCAATTTATGCCATGCCCCGCTCCCTAGCTTGTAAATTTTCGGGGCGTCTCCCTCCTTACTTTTATATTTCGAAATGCGGTGCAGATTGTGAATGCTTACGTAAATCACATCCAGATCGCGGTAAACCAACCGCACGGATTCCTGTTTTTTCCCGTTGATATCAAGAGTTTCGAGTCCTCCGAAAATCCCTATTCCATGATCCACATGAACGATAAAATCACCGGGATTAAGACCTGACAGCTCTTTAATGCTGATGGATTCCTTTTTACTGTAACGGTCGTGAATCTGGAATTTATGGTACCTCTCAAAAATTTCGTGGTCGGTATAAAGGCAAATTTTCAAATCATGTTCAATAAATCCCTGATGTAGAGTCTTTAATACCGGTTTGAAACTGACAGAAGGATCTACTTCCCTGAAAATGTCGCTGAGCCGTTCGATTTGTTTTTCACTGTCGGAGAGGATCATTACCTCATAACCTGCTTCTCTCCTCGCTTTGATATCCGAAACCAGCAGGTCGAAATTTTTATTGAAAACAGGCTGGGGGGTGGTATTAAATTCAAATATTTTCGAGGGATTGGGAATACGGTAGCTTCCGAATTCCACCTTATTCAGTGACTGAATGTCATGATCAAGAGTCAGCGCATTAACAATAACTTCAGATTTCACAAGGGTTTTATCTTTCTCATCCTCGAAGGAGGTTTTTTCGTAAACCTCATCAATCCGGCTGTAAATAAGCATCAGGTCATCGGTCCAGATGGTAGTGTTTTCAGGAAGGTACTGCAGTATCGAAACCCGTTTGATCAGGCGCTCATGCTCCCATTGAATATTGGGAATAATGCTGATTTTTTTTATTTTTTCGAGGGATAACTGTGTTTCGATATTGAAACTCCGGATAGACTCGATCTCCTCTCCGAAAAAGTCGACACGGTGGGGAAGAGTGGAGGAATAAGAAAAAATATCGATAATGCTCCCTCGCAGGGCGTATTGCCCCGGTTCATAAACGAAATCCACCAGTTCAAATTTGTAGGTCTCAAGCAGATCCTTAAGAAATTCGCGGTTCACTTTCTCTCCTTCGCGCATTTCAAAAGTGTTATCGTCGAGACCTTTACGGCTGATTACCCTTTCCATCAGAGCTTCAGGGTAGGTTACGATAAAACTGGCTACGCGTCTCTCACTCAGTCTTTTTAAGACCTGGGTGCGTGTAATTATGTTGGCCTCATCGGTTTTTTTGTATTGAATGGAACGAATGTATGATGAAGGAAAGAACATACATCTTTCGGTACCGTCGAAAGTGGTAAAATCGTTGTAGAAGTAAGCAGCTTCTTCTTTTTCGGGGAGTATAATGAGGTGAGAACCTTTGGCCTTTGAGATGCAGGAATAAATAAAAGCTGCACGGGAAGATCCTGAAAGGCCGTTAATTTGCAAATAACTCCCGGCCGGTTCCTGTAAAAGACCGGATATTTCATCAGCTTCCCTGCTGTTCCTGTATAGTTCCCCTAACATTCTGAATAAATCGGGGCAAAAATAGTGAAAAGGGAGGAGGATTTAGGGTATAAACTGGATTTTAGTTTTCAATATGGAATTTTTTTCTGTATTTAGCTTAGATTTAACCACAGAGTCACACAGAGGAATGCACAGAGTTACACAGAGGAAGAGTATTTTCAGATCAATTTATACTCTGTGAAAAACTCTGTGCAACTCTGTGGAAAAAAAAGAAGTTGATATAGCCT
>CAYGFI010000009.1:0-64914 GCA_964349045.1 uncultured Chitinophaga sp. | reverse complement strand
TTTTATAAATTTCTAATTTTTTATAAAAAATCATATTAATCAATGTATTATATAGTGTTTACAATTACACTTTACATATTTACATAGAAAATGATTGATCCGGGAAAAATATTCAATATTAATTCTGAAACTGATTTTCAAGATCTTTTATTGGAGATTTTCCATTACCAATCGAAAAATGTTCCTGTTTACAGGGATTTCATTTCTCACCTTAAGGTTAATCCCGACAAGATCAAAGAGTATAATAAAATTCCATTCCTCCCGGTTGAATTATTTAAAACCCACAAGATCATTGCAATGAATAAAAAGCCGGAGATTATTTTTGAATCGAGCAGTACCGGCGGAGATATTCCATCAAGGCACTTAGTGGCCGATAAAGGTATTTATGAAACCAGCTTCCTGAAAGGATTCCGACATTTTTATGGAAATCCGTCCAACCTGTGTATTCTTGCATTGCTTCCCTCGTATCTCGAGCGATCAGGCTCTTCGCTGGTTTACATGGCGGAAAAGCTGATTCAGCTATCCGGACATCCTGAAAGCGGATTTTATTTAAACGAGCATGATAAGCTGATTTCCGTTTTGCGAAAGCTTAAAAAAACCGGCCAGTATACACTTCTGTTGGGCGTAAGCTTTGCTTTGATTGACCTCGCAGAAAAATACGAAGAAGATATCGACGGAATCATTGTAATGGAAACAGGTGGTATGAAAGGCAGGCGAAATGAAATGGTCAGGGAGGATCTGCATGCTTTTTTAAAAAAACGTTTCAATCTGAAAAAAATACATTCGGAGTATGGGATGACCGAACTGCTTTCACAGGCTTATTCAAAGGGTGAAGGAGTTTTTTACAGCACACCGTGGATGAGGCTATTGATACGCGACAGTTATGACCCCTTTCTATTGATGGAAAGTGGATATGCAGGCAGCATCAACGTAATTGACCTGGCAAATATTTATTCCTGTTCATTTATTGCCACTTCAGATCTGGGAAGGTTGCATAAAGATGGAGGTTTTGAGATTCTTGGAAGAATTGATAATTCGGATATCAGGGGATGTAACCTGATGATTAGATAAACAGACTTATGATCCAATAAATCCCTGCGCCCATAATCATTGTTCCCGGAATGGTAAATATCCAGGCTATTATAATATTGGTGGCCACTCCCCATCGAATAGAAGAAACTCTTTTTGTCAAACCGACACCCATAATGGCCCCGGTAATAGTATGAGTGGTACTTACGGGAATACCGCCTAAGGCGCTTCCAATAAGGGTTAAGGCTCCTGCTGTTTCAGCGCTGAAACCCTGCACGGGTTTTAAATGGGTCAATCCACTGCCAAGAGTCTTAATGACTTTCCTCCCCCCTACTAATGTTCCCAATGCTATCATTCCATAACAAGTGAATATAACCCATGTGGGAACATAGAATTCCGGTCCCAGGTACCCGGTGCTGAAAAGAAGGATGGCAATGATACCCATTGTTTTTTGTGCATCATTAGAGCCATGTCCCAGGCTGAACACTGCTGAGGATAATAACTGCAGAACCCTGAATAATTTATCTACCTTCCTCGGGGCTGTCTTTCTGAAAATCAACATGGTAATTATCATGATGAAGTAAGAAAGAATGATCCCTATCAATGGCGATAAAACAATAAACAGCAAAACCTTTGTAATTCCGGCCGACAAAATAGCTGAAGTTCCCCCGACAACAATTGCCGGACCCATTAAACCTCCGATGAGCGCATGAGAAACGCTGATTGGCATTCCGATATGGGTACAGGCGTAGACCCAGATTATTGCTCCCAATAAACCTCCCAGAATTACATATTCATTGATAATGGCAGGATCAACTATACCTTTCCCAATAGTAGTGGCCACTTTTACTCCGAAGAAAAACACTGCTGCGAAATTAAAGAATGCGGCCCATGCAACTGCCATAACAGGAGACAGAACTTTTGTAGATACAATAGTGGCAATGGAATTTGCGGCATCATTCATGCCATTTAAAAAATCAAATAGCAATGCAATGATTACTGTAATTATAACGATTGTAAGCATAAGGGGAGATTAAGATACTTTGAGTATAATCGTCTTCAATATGTTTGAAATGCCTTTAATACAGTCGGCTGTTTTTTCCATATGTTCCAGCATTTCCTTTTGCTTTATCAGCTCAATAGCATCCTTTTCCTTTTTAAATATACTTGAAATAGTGGAGTGATATAAATCATCGGCCTCTTTCTCGATTTCAGAAATCTTTTTACAAGCTTTAAGAATTTTATTAGGTTTTTTCAGATCATGCAATTCTTTGATGGCAATATTGATCTGCTCAGCGCCTTTAGAAATAAGCTTTGAAAAATCTTTAAATTCATTTGGAATTTCTTTGGGACGGTAAAGCCTGATTCGCTGTGCAACTCCGTTAATCAGATTAACAACCTCATCAAGAGTTGTGGTAAGATTATTTATATCTTCCCTGTCGAAAGGCGGGACAAATGATTTATCCAACTCATCAAAAATCTTTTGTATAATTTCATCTCCTTTTGTTTCCAGGTCTTTTATCAGCTTGAAAAGATCCTTTTGTTTGACCGGATCATCATGCTCGAAAATCATCAATTGTGCAGCAGATGCCTTTAAAATTAATTCTGAAATGTTTTCAAACATCGGAAAAAATTTTCTGTCTACAGGAACAAGTTTCTGAAAAAATGTATTGAGGCTCATGGAATTAAAAAATGAAATGAAGATGTAATCTGAGGCGATATTAGGTATTTAATATTAAGCTAATGTTAAATCAAAATGAATATTACTACTTCATAAACAGGTCTTTTGTTCAGGACATGGCAACTCCACCAGAAACAACAAACTTCATTGCCTCAGTGGGAGCCATGTTCAGTGGGCGAACATGCTCAGAAGGGACGATAAACATCTCCCCCGAAAAATTATATGAATGGGGGAAATAAACCGCAACTTTATCTTTTATTCCAATACTTTTCAAATCCTCCTGGGTTAAAAAACCTACTTTTTCGAGTTCAGAAATAGTATTTACTTTAACAAGCACGGGTTGTGTGAACTTTTTCTCCTTTCCCACGAAAGCGGAAAGTAAATCGCGAACGGATGAATATATTAACTTAAAAAGCGGAGCTTTATCAAGCAATTTTTCAATTATCCTGCGTACCGGGGCGCCAATAATTGTACCCCCGATCATTCCCAGAAGAGATATGATCAGAAAAATCAGGACAATTCCCAGCCCCGGAATATGAACCTTAAGCCAGGCTTCGAGATACTTTTGTATTAACCCGTCAACCACGTTAAATAATAAAACTATCGCGTAAAGCGTAAGCCCAAGCGGAGCCACATAAAGTAATCCCTGAAAAAAATATCCAAATAGCTTTTTCATTTCCTTTTTAATCTTTTAAGTTCTTCTTTTTTAATTTTCGGCAGGCTTATAACAATCAATTCATACGAATGATCGATCAGGGAAGTAATAAGGTCCTTCTTAAGATTACCATCCATTATCATTGTATTCCAATGCCGTTTATTCATATGATAACCGGGGATAATGGATGAAAATTCCTCCCTGAGTACAATGGCCCTGGCGGGATCACATTTCAGGTTAATGCGGATCTCACCCTCCAGGTTGACCAATGCAAAGATTTTATTCATTACCCTGAAAACAAGCGTATCATCCCCAAAAGGCATATCCTCTGTAACTCCCTGAAGAGATAAACAATACTCACGGATTTGTTCGATATTCATGATGTGCTTAGCAGTTCTGACAATTCTGCGAATTTAAGAAATTTTCAGGGAAATGCAGTGATTTGACTGTTATGGGATCGTGAATCAGGGAAGCCGGGTTTACCAGTTCACCCCCGGAATATAAGCCCCTTCAATATGCTCTACCGATGTTCCCTCCCCCGAAAAAGTAACAATTATAAGGTCAAAACGTGTTTCTTTCTCAATTTCGAATTTGTAAATATACGCTTCGGCTGCATCCACGATAAAACGTTGTTTTCCACGGGTTAAAAGCTCATCCGCGGTGACCCTGCCTGATCCAAAACAACTCTTGACTTCAACTATTACTAACGTGCCATCTTTTTCAGCCACGATATCAATTTCCTTATGGAAATACCTCCAGTTACGATGCAAAATACGAAATCCTTTTGAGGTGAGATATTCAGCCGATAAATCTTCGGCCTCATGACCTCTGTCATTATGGTGCGCCATCAGGATCAGGTTTAAGTGCAATTATTTCTTCAAAAAAGTAACCGTAGTCCGGTCATTTTCTACCTTTAATTGCATTTGCCTGCCAAAAATCAGCGTCATGTTTGTATTTTGATGACCTGCCGGGAAAGAAAAAGCAACAGGAAAATTGAATTTTTTAACAATCCCCGATATTATTTCTTCATATTTACTCCCGAAAGGTATTGTATTATCTTTTAAATCGGTAAATCCTCCTATTATTAAAGCCTTGATTTTATGGAACGAACCACTAAGCAGCAAATTCATCATCATCCGGTCGAGATGATAAAGGTATTCATCGATATCCTCAATAAACAATATCTTGCCAGTCATTTCCGGGAAAAACCCTGTTCCATTTAAACTGTAGAGAACCGATAAATTTCCACCCGTAAGCTCCCCAACTGCATATCCATCGCGATTCAGAGAGAATGAGGGAATATGATATTCCAGATTTTCGCCAAAGAGAGCTTTTCTTAAACTTTCAGCGGAATCTTCAATTTCCCTGTTGCCGGGAACAAAATTAATTGGCATTAAACAATGAATACTTTCAGTATTAAGGTACTTGCTTACATAAGAATGAAATATGGTTATATCCGAGAAACCGGCAACCCACTTCGGATCTTTATCAAACTTTGAAAAATCTATTAACCGTAAGGTTCTTAATGAACCGTATCCACCCCGTGCCGCAATGATGGCTCTTATATTCGGATCGGCAAGCATATCCTGAAAATCGGCTGCACGTTCTTCATCGGTTCCTGAATACTGATCTTTTTCACCAAATAAGTTCCTGCCAAATTTACATTTTAATCCCCACGATTCGAGCAATTTTGTAAACACATCAATCTCTTCACGGCTTACCTTGCGCGCAGGAGCAACGATACCAACGGTATCTCCGGGAATAAGATATGGAGGTGTTATCATAATGACTGCAAATTAGGAATAAATAGTGGAATCTGGGCATTGTCATGTTCTCAAATTATTCATTGACCGGCATTTTTGTGAGTAGGGGTTTGGGTGTTTCTGCCTTTCCAATATTGTTATTCGTCCAATGACCCTTTTTATTATCTTTGCAACTTAATTTACGAATTATCTGTTTCTTCATGAAAGCTTACAAAAGGTACCTTCTTACTGCTGCACTTCCATACGCCAATGGTCCTCTCCATTTCGGACACCTTGCCGGTGTTTATATTCCTGCTGATATTTTTGCCAGGTACCTGAGGTTAAAATCAGTGGATATTATTTTCGTCTGCGGATCGGATGAACACGGTGTACCTATTACCATCAAGGCCAGAAACGAAGGAGTAAGCCCTCAGGATGTGGTCGATAAGTACCATCGCATCAACAAAGACTCATTCGAAAGACTGGGAATTTCTTTTGATATATATTCGCGGACTACATCACCGGTTCATTACGAGACCGCCTCGGAATTCTTCCGCACTCTATATGATAAAGGGGAATTTGAGGAAAAAACTACCGAACAATATTTCGATCCGGAAGCTCTCCAGTTTCTTGCTGATCGTTACATCACCGGAACCTGTCCGCGCTGTGGCAACGAAAGTGCATATGGCGACCAATGTGAAAGCTGCGGTTCATCGCTAAACGCCACGGATCTTATCAATCCGAAATCCATGATATCAGGAGCTGTCCCAATCCTTAAAAAAACGAAACACTGGTTCCTGCCACTCGATAAATATGAACCCTGGTTGAAAAAATGGATCCTTGAGGATAATAAACATTGGAAACCCAATGTTTACGGCCAATGTAAATCGTGGCTCGACAGTGGCCTTCAGCCCCGGGCTGTAAGCCGCGACCTCGATTGGGGAATCCCGGTACCTGTTGAAGGGGCTGAAGGAAAAGTTTTATATGTCTGGTTCGATGCCCCAATAGGATACATTTCCGCAACCCGCGAACTTACTCCCGACTGGAAAAAATACTGGAAGAGTAAGGATACCCGCCTGATCCATTTTATTGGAAAGGACAATATCGTTTTTCATTGCATCGTATTCCCTGCTATGCTCAAAGCTGAAGGGAGTTATATCCTTCCTGAGAATGTCCCGGCTAATGAATTTCTCAATCTCGAGGGAGAAAAACTTTCAACTTCCCGCAACTGGGCGGTCTGGCTGCATGAATACCTGGATGAGTTTCCCGGCAAACAGGATGTATTGCGTTATGTATTGTGCGCCAATGCACCTGAAACCAAGGATAATGATTTTACCTGGAAGGATTTCCAGGCAAGAAACAACAATGAATTACTCGCGATCCTGGGTAATTTTGTGAACCGCACTCTTGTACTTACTCATAAATATTTCGGGGGAGTAGTTCCGGAACCCTCAACATTAAGCGTTTTCGACAGGGAAGTTCTGGATCAGTTTCATAAATCCCGTATTGCAGTAGAAAAGAGCCTGGATACTTTCAGATTCCGCGAAGCTTTGAAAGAAGCGATTGACCTGGCACGGCTCGGAAATAAGTACCTGGCTGACACTGAACCCTGGAAAATTTACAAAACTGATCCGGAGAGAGTTAAGACCATTCTGAATATTTCTCTGCAGCTTACAGCAAATCTTTGCATTCTTTTTGATCCTTTTCTCCCGGATACAATGGTCAAACTAAGGAAATTCATTAATATGGATAAACAGGTATGGAACGAGGCCGGGCGAATTGATCTGCTTCTGCCGGGACATCGGATTAATGAACCTGAGTTACTTTTTGAAAAAATCGAAGATGTGGTGATCGAAGCCCAGTTGTTGAAACTCTCAGGAAGCAGAGATGAGAAATTGCAGTTATCTCCTGTAACTGAACCTGCCAAATCCAATGTAAGTTTTGAGAGCTTTGGTACAATGGACATCAGGGTCGCAACCATCCTTTCGGCTGAAAAAATTTCAAAGTCCAAAAAATTATTAAAACTCCTGGTTGATACAGGGCTTGATACACGTATTGTTGTTTCAGGGATTGCAGAATATTTTGAACCGGAAAAACTTGCCGGACAAAAAGTTTGTATACTACTGAACCTTGAACCCCGTGAAATCATGGGCATACAATCTCAGGGGATGATTTTATTATCAGAGAATGCAGATGGTAAGCTGTTTTTTGTAGAACCAAAGACTGAGGCGCTAAATGGAAGTCCGGTGAAATAAGTTGAATATAAAATGATTGACGAAAGTAATTGACTTTTCTTTTTAATATGTTTGTATTGTGAAGTTAAACTACTGAATATCTGTTTGATACAATATTATTTCGCAGTTCTTTCAACTTTAGTTACAAAATATTTCGTATCCCCTCTCCAGAAAAATCGCATATACCTCTTTTTAAAATGAAGGTTAACCCGTTCACCACTTAATGAGACCTCCTGCAGACTGCTTATAACAAGGGAGTCACTTTTTTGTACCGAAAAATCAAAGGTTTCTGCAATCGGACTTACTCCTTTCAGCGCTCCGAAAGTTTCCAGACTGAGTTTACCTTCATAAGTCTTAAAAAACAATCCCTTTTCGCTGATACGCAATACTTTTCCTGCCATAACACCTGACTCATAAGTTCCCCAGTATGAAAAGGAAAACAATGCCACAAATGCAATGAAACCAACAATAAGTACCTGTTTAAGAATCCTTCCTGCCAAATGTTTTGCCTTATAAAAGATATTATTGCTGCTCATATTCCCATGACTTGTTTATTTTAACTCTAAAAGCCATGCTGCATTATTTTTTGTCTTCTGTCTGAATCTGCTTAGCTCCAGAAGTCCTTTCTCCTTGTCTTTGAAAGATAAAGCGCTTACTCTGTAAAGCTTATCGCCCTGTTGAATCACTAACGCGGGATACCCCTGTTCAGTAAGTGACTGCTGCAGAACTCCTGCATTTTCCTTATCTTTAAAACTGCCTGCAATTATGTGAAATTCCTTAAATTCTGAAGTTTCAACACCAGCATTGTCCCCGGGTTCAGAAGTTTCCTTAAGGATCAATGCATTTTCCTGAGCGGTCATCGAATCAATAACTTCCCCAAGTTCTCCATTTAATTGTGATTCCAAATCCCAGTCCTGATCTTCAGGAAATAAATCTGACTTTTGACTTTGCCCGGAACTAAAAAAAGAAAGACCCGGCCCATCCAAAAGATCCGTGGTCATGCGAATTAAAATAAACGAAACAAGAATCACCATTACGGCTCCCGTTAATATCCAAAAAATATTACGGTTATTTTTATTTTCTGCCGGGGGAGATACTCCATGAACTGATTCTGCCGAACCTTCCATCCCGGCATGGACTTCCGTTTCCGATACATTCTTCTTTTTCGGGGGAATAGTTTTACTTGTTTTTTGAGCAACAGGCATTTGTGCTTTTTTCCCGGCCTTAGTTTCGATATTCTCAGGTGTGATGGAGGTTCCTTCCCCCGATAACTCATCAACCGGATCAAGTTCAAAGGATTGGAGCCCTAAAGTATCAAATTCTATCTTATAAGCCGGATCTTTTTCAAACCGGAGTACATTCTCCGAATCTCTGAAAAGTCTCCCCAATCCTTCAAAAACGAAGTCCTCTCCTTTATTCAGGGCAAACAAAATTCCATCGATATACTCCAATATTTTCTGCGTTGCTTCGTCGGGACTAATATCTTCTGCAGTAGCAATATTTTTTGCCAGACTTCCGTCGTCAATACTACTTTCAGTGTTAAAAACCAGGTATAAGGTTGGTGGCCTAATTATATTCCCGTCAATACGTGCTGCACTCCTGTTGATTTCAAATGATCCTAATCCCGGCAAGGTAACCCTGTCATTAAAAAGCAGATGATCCTTAATATATTCGAGTAGAGCCAATTTGGATATTTTGAACAAATTTATAAAAAAACGATTTTAAGATTATGAATAAACATACAAAGTTACTAACGATTTTAATAATTTGAATGATTTCATGTCCACGTTATTACTTAACTTTGCAATCCGGTATTAAAATATAGTGGATGAAGGAAATCAAAATGGTTGACCTGAATGGTCAGTATGAAAAAATTAAAAATGAAGTTGACGATGCCATTCACAGGGTACTCAACTCGGGAACATTCATCAAAGGACCCGAAGTAAAAACCTTCGAGAACGCACTCGCTTCATTCCTTGGAGTAAAAAGAGTCATTTCCTGTGCCAATGGTACCGATGCACTGCAAATAGCAATGATGGCCCTCGAACTGAGACCGGGTGATGAAATTATTACCACCCCATTTACATTTGTCGCAACTGTTGAAGTAATAAAACTTCTTGGATTGAAACCTGTCTTCGTAGATATTGAACCCGGTTCATTTAATATCGATATTACAAAAATTGAGGCGAAAATTACCCCAAAGACAAAGGCTGTTGTGCCCGTTCATTTGTTTGGACAATGCGCCAACATGGAAAGCTTATCTGTCCTGGCAAAAAAGCATAGCTTGTTCATTATTGAAGATGCAGCACAAAGTCTGGGAAGTAATTTTCTGTTTTCTGATGGATCAGTAAAAAAATCCGGAACTATGGGTGATATTGGTTGTACATCGTTTTTCCCTTCAAAAAACCTGGGTACCTATGGCGATGGCGGGGCATTATTTACTGATGACCCGGTTCTGGCGCATAAACTGCAGGCAATTGTAAATCATGGAATGATTCAGCGTTACCATTACGATTATGTCGGGGTGAATTCCCGACTCGACACTCTTCAGGCCGCCATCCTGAACGTGAAACTAAAATACCTCGATGATTATAACCGTTCCCGTCAGGTTTCTGCCGGTTTTTATGATTATTCCCTCGGTGAATTAAATGGTATCAAAATCCCTGCCCGCGTTGGATATAGTACCCATATATTTCACCAATATACAATCAGGGTTGGAAACGGAAAGCGCGATGCTCTGAAAAGTCATTTGGAAAAATCTTCTGTGCCTGCAATGATCTATTATCCCCTCTCACTCCACCTTCAGAAAGCATATTCTGATCTTGGATATAAAAAAGGCGATTTCCCTGTTGCAGAGAAAGCCTGCGAAGAAGTTCTGTCACTCCCGATGCATACCGAACTGGATGCAGATCAGCTGAATTATATCACCGGATGTGTAATTGAATTTGTAAATTAGCCACAATGAAAGATAAAGAATATTTCGTCCACGAATCATCCTTCATAGATGAAGGATGTAAAATCGGAAAAGGCACTAAAATATGGCACTTCACGCATGTAATGCATGATTGCGAGATTGGTGAAAACTGCAATCTCGGACAAAATGTTTTTATTTCTCCCCAGGTCAAACTTGGCAATAATGTGAAAGTTCAGAATAATGTATCCATTTATACCGGTGTGATTTGCGAGGATAATGTATTTCTCGGCCCTTCAATGGTTTTTACTAATATAGCTAATCCCAGGAGTGCAATTGCCCGCAGGGACCAGTTTCAGAAAACCCTGGTAAAAGAAGGTGCAACCATCGGAGCTAATGCAACAATTATCTGCGGAAACACCGTCGGCCGTTTTTCTTTTATCGGTGCGGGAGCTGTTGTAACTCACGATGTTGCTGATCACTCGCTCACTATTGGAAACCCTGCCCGTCATATTGGCTGGATGAGTGAATTAGGCCATCGTCTTAATTTCGATGGCGAAGGTATCGCGTTTTGTCCGGAAAGCAATGAAAAGTATCTTCTTGAAAATATGATTGTTAAAAAAATACCGAATTAATTCATAATCTGTTGAAAACTACAAAAAATTTTACCATTATTGGTGTAGCGGGATATATAGCGGTACGTCATCTCAAAGCTATTAAAGAAACAGGTAATGTATTGCTTGCCGCGCTGGATAAGTTCGACAGTGTTGGTTTAATTGACAGTTATTTCCCTGATGCCGACTTCTTTGTTGAATTCGAGCGCTTCGATCGTCACATCGATATGCTGAAGCGTTCTGGAAATAAAGTGGACTATGTGAGTATCTGCTCACCCAATTACCTTCACGATTCTCATATTCGTTTTGCCTTCCGGAACGATACTGATGCAATATGTGAAAAGCCCTTGGTTCTGAATCCCTGGAATATCGATGCGCTTCAAAGTTTAGAGAAAGAGACTGGCCGAAAAGTTTATAATATCCTGCAACTTCGCCTTCATCCATCCATCCTGGCGCTTAAAAAACGTATCGACGAAGGTCCTTCAGGTAAAATTTACGATATCGACTTGTCTTATATCACAAGTCGTGGAAACTGGTATCACTATTCCTGGAAAGGGGATGTACATAAGTCTGGAGGTATAGCAACCAATATTGGTGTGCATTTCTTTGATATGCTCACCTGGATATTCGGGGGAGTTAAAACCAATAAAGTCCAGGTTCTTAAAAACGATAAAGCAGCCGGTTACCTGGAACTCGAAAAAGCCCGTGTGCGTTGGTTCATGAGCATCGACTACAACGATGTTCCCAACTCATACAAGGAAAAAGGTCATCGTACATTCCGTTCAATCATTGTCGATGGGATAGAACTCGAATTTAGCGGCGGATTTGCCGATCTTCATACTCAGACATACCAGTCCATCCTGACAGGAACAGGTTTCGGACTCGAAGATGCCCGTTCATCTATCGAAACAGTATTTAATATTCGTAATGCTTCACCAATCGGATTAATTGGAGAAGTCCATCCTTTGGCTTTTACCGTAAAAATATAAACCATGTTCAAAGAACTCCTGGAAGGTAAACACAAACTGGCAGTTATCGGTCTCGGATATGTCGGTCTCCCTATCGCACTTGAATTCGCGAAAAAAATTCAGGTTATCGGCTTCGATATTAAACCCGACAGAATCGACCTGATGAAAAGAAATATTGATCCCAGTAATGAACTGGAATCCGAAGATTTCGATAATTGCAATATACATTTTACCGCACAACCTGATGAACTCCGCGATGCCAGATTCTTCATTGTTGCTGTCCCTACACCAATCGATGAACATAAAAAGCCGGATTTAAAACCTCTCTTAAGAGCCACTGTTACAGTTGGAGAGGCGCTTAAAAAAGGAGATTATGTGGTTTATGAATCTACAGTTTATCCGGGATGCACCGAAGAGGACTGCATTCCGATTCTGGAACAAAAATCAGGTTTAAAATTTATTAAAGATTTTAAAGTGGGATTTTCTCCGGAGCGAATTAATCCCGGAGATAAAAATCATACCCTCACCAAAATCATGAAAGTGACGTCCGGATGCGATGAAGAATCATCTGAAGAAATTGCACAGGTTTACGAACTTGTTATTACCGCCGGAGTGCACCGCGCCAGTTCCATCAAAGTGGCTGAGGCCGCCAAAATTATCGAGAATGCGCAACGCGATATTAATATCGCCTTCATGAACGAACTTTCCATGATCTTTGCCAAAATGGGCATAAATACCTACGAAGTCCTTGAAGCCGCCGGTACAAAATGGAATTTCCTGAAATTCTATCCGGGTCTCGTGGGAGGACATTGCATTGGTGTTGATCCTTATTATCTGACCTACAAATCGGCCAAATACGGACATCATGCAAAAATCATCAATGCCGGCCGCTCGATTAATGATGGCATGGGCGAATATGTTGCCCGTGAAATTGTTCAAAAACTCATCGCGCTGGGAAAAGAACTTAAAAATTCCAAGGCGCTGGTTATGGGTATTACCTTTAAGGAAAATGTCAGTGATATTCGCAATTCAAAAGTGGTTGACATGATAAAAGAACTGAAACAATTTGGCCTGCATGTTGATGTTATCGACCCTCATGCTTCCCCTTCTGAGGTTAAACATGAATACGGACTGGATCTCTCTGAAACGGTAAAACCACGGTACGACGCAATCATAGCCGCTGTAAGTCATGAAGAATTCCTGAAAAAAGATGAGAAATATTTCCGGGGGATTGTACGCGAACCGGCTTTACTCGCTGATCTTAAAGGAATTTACAGGGATAAAATTAAACATCTTGTTTATTGGAGTTTGTGAAATAAATTGACAAAAGTGAAGTTATAAGTTGAGTTGATAAGTGAAAATGAAATTCTCGTTATGCGAAAACTAATCCTTGTTACCGGTGGAACCGGATACATTGGCTCACATACTTGTGTGGAGCTCATGAATGAAGGTTTTGAAGTGGTAATCGCCGACAATCTATCCAACTCCGACATAAGCGTCCTCGATGGCATAGAAAAAATCACCGGTAAAAGACCTTTTTTTGAAAAAACAGACCTGTCAGATTCTGCAGAAACATCAGCTCTTTTCATTAAATACCCGGGAATTGATGCCATTATTCACTTTGCTGCATATAAAGCCGTTGGCGAATCGGTAAATATCCCTCTGAAATATTATTACAACAATCTGAATTCCCTGATCCACCTGTTGAATAATATGGAGCAAAGAAAAATTGTAAATATCGTTTTTAGTTCTTCATGCACCGTTTACGGTGAGCCGGATGAATTGCCGGTTACAGAGAGATCTCCAATTAAACCGGCCAACTCCCCTTATGGAAATACCAAACAGATCTGTGAAGAAATACTAAGGGATACCGGAGCTGTAAATCCGGAATTGCAGATCATTGCCCTCCGTTATTTTAATCCTGTGGGAGCACATCCGTCGGCTCAGATAGGTGAACTTCCCATTGGTGTGCCCAATAACCTGGTACCATTTATCACACAGACTGCAATTGGCCTTCGCCACGAGCTCCATGTCTTTGGTAACGATTATAATACTCCCGACGGATCTGCAATTCGCGATTATATCAATGTGGTGGATCTATCTAAAGCCCATGTAACATCCATTGATCGACTGCTGAGTAAAAAGAATAAGAAAAAATTCGAAATCTTTAATCTTGGTACCGGCCGGGGAGTCTCGGTTCTGGAGGTAATAAATGCTTTTGAAAAAACCAGCGGAGTAAAATTAAAATACAAATTCATGCCTCGCAGAGAGGGTGATGTGGAAAAAGTTTATGCAGATACCCGTTTTGCCAATTCTGAATTGGGATGGAAAGCAGAAAAGGGCCTTGAAGAAACCCTCTTATCAGCATGGAACTGGGAAAAGAATATACATAATAGATAATCGTAGATTAAATGAAAAAAATACTAATCACAGGAGGCGCCGGATTTATTGGATCCCATGTAGTGAGACTATTTGTGAATAAATATCCGGACTATCATATTGTCAATCTCGATAAACTGACTTATGCCGGAAACCTCGAAAACATAAGAGATATAGAAGAAAAACCCAATTATGAGTTTGTAAAGGGAGATATTGTGGATGCAGGTTTTATTTCTGAATTGTTCAGTAAACATCGCTTTCAGGGTGTTATTCACCTTGCTGCTGAATCTCATGTTGACCGTTCCATTTCCAATCCCACGGAATTTATTTTTACCAACATCATTGGAACCGTTAACCTTCTGAATGCTGCGCGGGCAACCTGGACGGATAACCCGGAGAAAAACCTTTTTTATCATATCTCGACCGATGAAGTTTATGGAAGTCTTGGCGAAGAAGGGCTCTTTACCGAAACAAGTCCGTACGACCCGCGAAGTCCCTATTCCGCTTCAAAAGCCAGTTCAGACCACCTGGTACGGGCCTGGTATCATACATTTAAACTTCCTGTGGTAATATCCAATTGCAGCAATAACTACGGGCCCAATCAATTCCCGGAAAAGCTTATCCCTCTGGCCATAAATAATATTAAAAATATGAAGCCTGTTCCGGTTTATGGTAAGGGAGAGAATATTCGCGATTGGCTTTTTGTTGAAGACCATGCAAGGGCTATTGATGAAATTTTTCATCATGGAAAAACAGGTGAAACTTATAATATCGGCGGAATTAACGAATGGAAAAACATTGATCTGATCCGTGTTCTCTGTAAAATCATGGACAATAAACTAAACCGTAAAACCGGCACCTCTGAATCGTTGATTACATTTGTGAAAGACCGTGCAGGACATGATCTTCGTTATGCCATAGATTCCTCAAAGCTTCAGAAAGAACTGAACTGGGAGCCTTCCCTGCAATTTGAAGAGGGTCTTGCTAAAACTGTTGAATGGTATCTGGGAAATGAAATATGGATGAAGCATGTGATTACGGGTGATTACGGGAAGTATTATGAGAAGCAGTACGTAAAAAGGTAATATTCCTGCAGTGGCAACTCATTACAATACGTTGCTACTCTACCGTCACCGACTTAGCCAGGTTTCTTGGCTGATCAACATTACAACCCCTGAGTACCGCAATATGGTAAGCTATTAACTGCAGCGGGATAACCGAAAGAAGTGAAGTAAGTTCCTCCATTGCCTCCGGAATTTCCAGAACATGGTCGGCCATACCTTTAATTGTTTTATCTCCTTCAGAAACAATAGCAATCACGATACCGTTCCGGGCTTTAACTTCCTGTATATTGCTGACGATTTTTTCGTACGATTTATCATTAGTGGCAATTACAACTACCGGCATGTTGCGGTCGATCAATGCAATAGGTCCATGCTTCATCTCTGCAGCAGGATAACCTTCTGCATGAATATACGATATTTCCTTCAGCTTAAGCGCTCCTTCCAAAGCAACCGGAAAGGAATAGCCCCGGCCTAAATAAAGAAAGTTGGTGGCATGCTGGTACTGTTCTGCGATGTGTTTAAACTTTTCATCGTGCTGGAGTATTTTTTCAATTTTATCGGGAATACTATATAATTCCTCAATAAGTGCATGATAACGTGATATTTCAAGCGCCCCTTTTTTATAACCAATCATCGCTGCCATCATCGCAAGAACGGTTACCTGCGCTGTAAAAGCTTTGGTAGAAGCTACACCGATCTCAGGGCCGGCATGCATATAGACTCCTGCATGCGTCTCCCTCGAAATGCTGGAACCAACAACATTACAAATCCCAAGCACCAACGCCCCACGGTCCTTCGCCAGCTGAATAGCTGCCAATGTATCGGCTGTTTCACCGCTCTGGCTAATGGCAATGACTATGTCATCTTTATCTATCAGGGGATTGCGGTACCTGAATTCCGAAGCATATTCAACTTCTACAGAAATCCTGGCAATATCTTCAAAGAGATATTCACCCACCATCCCGGCGTGCCATGAAGTCCCGCATCCGATAATTACAATCCGTTTAGCATTGATCAGCTTGTCTTCAACACTAAACAGACCTCCCAGGTGAAGGGAAGTTTTATCCTGTGAAAGCCTTCCCCTGAACGTATCGAGAATGGAACGCGGTTGTTCGAAAATTTCCTTTAACATGAAGTGACGGTAACCACCCTTTTCAATCTCACTGATATCTAAATCAATTCTTTGAATTTTAGGCGTAAGAGTGTCGTTTCTGATGGTTTTTAAAACCAGTTCATCACGACTGATAATTGCCACATCTTCATTATTCAAATAAATTACGCGATCGGTATATTCGATAATCGGAGTAGCATCTGAAGCAATAAAATACTCTCCTTCACCGATTCCCAGAACCAGAGGGCTGCTTTTACGGGCAGCTATCAACTTATCAGGTTCCTTGCTGCACATTACAACCAGACCATAGGCTCCAATAACTTTTGTAAGAGCTAGCCTTACAGCAAGCTCAGCGTTAACTTTTCCTTTTATATAAATATATTCAATCAGGTTGGCCAGCACTTCGGTATCTGTTTCACTCTGGAAACTATAACCCCGGTCGATAAGTTTAGTTTTCAGAATACCGTAGTTTTCAATAATCCCGTTGTGTATAATCGTAAAAATTCCGTTCATCGAGGCGTGCGGATGTGCATTAACATCATTGGGTTCACCATGGGTAGCCCAACGGGTATGACCCATTCCCAAAGTTCCGGTAACATCACCCGAATCAACAAAATTCTCAAGATCAGCTACTTTTCCCTTACGCTTAAAAATTTTAATATGACTATTCATCAGTGCAATACCTGCTGAATCATATCCCCTGTACTCGAGTCTTTTTAAGCCTTTCAAAAGAATCGGATATGCATTCCTGTAACCGATATAACCAACTATCCCACACATATTTAAAAGAGTTCTGTGTAAATTATCTTTAATTTTACCGGCGATAACGATGAGGTAGCTCCTTTGAGTATAACACGATTCGCCGCGCTATTGCTTTTTCGTGAAACAAGAACCAGGTCGGAATTATCAATTTTACCACTAATAAAAGATTGAAGATGCAGCCCTATATTGAAAACATAAGCGTTTTTTGACTTATTATAGTTTCCGTCATAATAACTCCCTGACTCATCAATACGGTAATCGAACAGGTAATTGTAGGATTCATCATTCCCCAGGGAAAAGAGTAATAATTTCGGTGGAAAATCATCCTTTGATAGTGAAGGATAAATTAATGTATCAACAGGGAGTATCAGCTCTGCTTTATTAATGGTAATAAGTCCTTTTAATTTCCAGCTATTAAGCTCAGGAAAACTGATCATACCACTGGTTCCTGCTAATCCTTCGATATACATTAAGCTGTCGCCGGCCCCAGGTAAATTCAGATTGGCAGCTACCGGAAATCCTGTGTAATTGTGAGAAAATACATTTGCTTTGGCTGCTATAGATGTAAACGACATCTCATATCCATAGCTTATTGTATCCCCATTATAAAATAATGTAAGTCTTGTATCCAGAGACGACATATTCAAATAAGCATAACTGCCTTTCTCTGATACCTGATCCACACTTAGGTATAACCCATAAAACTGATCTCTAAAATCTGAAAGATCCTTAAATACCGAATCAGGAAGCGTTTCAAACTTATTTATAAAACCAGGATCCGTAATTTTAATACGGATTATGGAATCTCCTGAAGTAAAAGTCCTTTGAGCCAGCTCGACAGAGGGATCGTAATATTCAGCAGGATCAATATCGGAGAAATAATTAGTATCCAGCGCCATTTTTTGATTTAGCTCGAAAACTCTAAGTGTCATCGGGCTGAGAGTATCGCCATAATGACCGGCCGGAGAAAGATAGAGAATAAGCGAATCAACCGTCCGCAAAGAATCCGCAGAAATAAGTATTTTCGGATGAAACTGCGTGAGAATAGATGCCGAACTGTATCCGAAAATACTATCTTTCAGACTTCCAAGAATATATAATTCATTTGCCGAGGAAAGGATTCTTTTTCCACTGATTGTGTAAGACGCGATACGTGTTAAGGAATCTATCTTTACTACTATATCGTCAGAAGATGGAAGTAAGTCTCTCCCTATATTATCCGGGTCTTTAGAACAACCGCTGATGAGTAAAAACAAACTGAAAGCAATTCCGATGCCGTAAATAAATCTTCCTGTGATCTTTGTTTGTCCGGCAAGAGGGTTCCAAAACATTCTCATTTCTTCGCTGCGGTTAATATTGTATCGTAGAAAACGGAATATGTATCAATATAGTCTTCCGGATCCTGATATTTTAATACGGGTACTTTAATCTCCTTAAGGATAGGCTCAATTTCAGACGGAAGGTCCTTGCTCCCCATAATAATCCCATCAGAATATTTAAAAGCTAATCTTGCCAGATTTTCAAAAGTCGGTTTTTTCAGCGAAGAAATTACAGAATCACTAATCCCTTCATATTTTACCTTACGAACGAAATTGTCATCCATGGTATCGTTAAAATCGTCGTTATAAGCAGAAAAGATAAGTTTTGAGTTCATAAACAGCGGGTCCTCGCTGTATGATTTCTTAATGTATAATGGAACCAGACTTGTAAACCAACCCTGACAATGAATAATATCAGGTGACCACCGAAGTTTCTTAACTGTCTCGATAACTCCACGGGCAAAAAATATCATTCTTTCATCATTGTCCTTGTAAAATTTGTTTTTAGTGTCTTTTAAAACAAATTTCCGTGTAAAATAATCTTCATTGTCTATGAAATAAACCTGCATACGGGCTGACTGAATGGATGCAACCTTTATAATGAGTGGGTGATCGGTGTCGTCAATGATAAGATTCATACCAGAAAGACGTATAACTTCGTGAAGCTGGTTACGACGTTCATTGATATTTCCAAACCGAGGCATAAAAGTCCGGATCTCCCGGCCTTTCTCCTGAATACCCTGAGGTAAATACCTCCCTATGAGAGACATTTCAGATTCCGGTAAATAAGGTGTGATTTCCTGGGAAATGAATAAAACTTTGACGTTTTCCATTATAAACCTGATTGGTTTTTAAAAACATACAAAGATACGAAAAAAATTTAGACGCAGTAATGCAAAATATTCACTGTTTTTAACCCATTTAAGTAATTGGTTCCTGTTTTGTTGATTTTTCGTTTTTTTAATTTCTATTTTTGCAAGCTATTACTTTTTGAATGGAACTTATTAAAACAAAGGCAAATCTGAAGCTGCACCGTTCAAAGCTTGGTATTAAAGGGGGAGTGATTGGTTTTGCCCCGACTATGGGGGCGCTGCACCAGGGCCATCTTTCACTTATTGATACTGCTGCAAAGATTTCCGATTATGTAATTGTAAGCATTTTCGTTAATCCCACGCAATTTAACGATCCGAACGATTTACGAAATTATCCCCGGGATCTGGAAAAAGATCTCTCCCTTATTTCTGAACAGGGAAAAACCTATGCTGTTTTTACACCCGAAGTCAATGATATATACCCCGAACCCGATGTACGGAAATTCGATTTCAGTAATCTTGATAAAGTAATGGAAGGAGCATTCCGCCAGGGACATTTTAATGGTGTTGCTCAGGTGGTTAGCAAACTTTTTGATATTATACAACCTCATAAAGCCTTTTTTGGGCAAAAAGACTTTCAGCAACTTGCAATTATCCGACAACTGGTAAAAATGATGAATTCAGATATTGAAATTATTTCATGTCCCATAATCAGAGAAAACGATGGCCTGGCGATGAGTTCCCGGAATATTCTGCTGTCACCCGAAGAAAGAATCCACGCTGCAAATATTTCCCAAATACTGTTTAAATCGAAGGAAATGGCCAAATCCCTCGAAATTGATAAACTTACTGAATGGGTTATAAAAGAAATAAATAATGTTCCTCTTTTACAGTTGGAGTATTTTCAAATTGTTGATAGTCTTACTCTTATGCCTTCTGAAAAATGGAGCCAGCCCGGAGATAAACAAGGTTGTGTGGCTGTGAAAATCGGAAAAGTAAGATTGATCGATAATATTAAATTTGATTAAATTTGCACACTATGAAAATTGAAATATTAAAATCGAAAATTCACAGGGTTACTATTACAGAGTCGAATCTGCACTATGTTGGAAGTATAACCATTGATCTGAACCTGATGGAAGCTGCCAGGCTTGTTGAAGGAGAAAAAGTCCAGGTTCTCGATATCAACAATGGCGAAAGGTTTGAGACCTATGTTATTACTGGTGAACGAGGTGAGGGTGATATCTGTCTGAATGGCCCTGCTGCCAGAAGAGTAGCTGTGGGTGATATAGTAATTATAATTTCTTTTGCAATTCTAGACTTCGAAGAAGCTAAAACTTTCAAGCCATGGGTCATCTTCCCTGATACTGCCACCAATAAACTAATCTGACAAAATCTTGAGAAATTTCATTTTCAAAACCCTAAAATTCCTTGGATTTCTATCGGTCGGTATCATCCTGATGTATTTTGCCTTTAAAGGGATAAGTTTTGAGATTATTATCCGCGATCTGAAAAGTGTGAACTACTGGTGGGTTCTTCTTTCTCTTTTCCTTGCTTTTCTTGCTCACCTTGCCAGGGCATACCGCTGGAATATTATCATTGAACCCCTCAATTATAAACCCCGGTTCTCAAGCACTTTCTATTCCCTCATGGTTGGATATCTGGCGAATTTTGCCTTTCCAAGAATCGGGGAAATTACCCGATGTGCAACTCTTGCCAAAAAGGAGAAAATTCCTGTCGATAAACTAATTGGAACCGTGATTGTCGAAAGGACTGTGGATCTTCTGACATTATTCATTCTCCTGATTTTGTTACTATTATTGCGTTTCGATACATTCGGATCATTCCTGGGAAACAATGTTTTTTTACCCTTATCAGAAAAAATATCCAATACTCTCGGCTTTTCCTGGTTAATCTGGCTCGGTTTTGCAGTTGCTGTTATCATGTTTATTGCTCTTTACTTCGTTTTTCGGGAGCAACTTGCTCAAATTGCCATGGTAAACAAAGTGAAAAACATGGTTAAAGGCGTACTTACCGGACTCAAAACGGTATACCTGATGAAACGTCGCTGGGAATTCGTGTTTTACTCCCTCCTGATCTGGAGCCTGTATCTGATCATGACCTGGGTTGTGGTTTTCTCTCTGCCATCGACCTCCGGTCTTAAACTCATAGACGGTTTGTTCATTCTTGTTATTGGCAGCCTGGGAATGGCAGCGCCTGTGCAAGGCGGTATCGGGGCATTTCATTGGATCGTTTCCCGCGGACTCGCTTCTGTATATTCTTTTATCAGCATCGAAGCCGGGCTGGTGTACGCCACCATCTCGCATGAATCTCAGGCAATTTTTGCCATTCTCCTTGGAACTATGTCTATGATGCTTCTCGTTTCAAAAAAAAAGATTCCCGGAAAAAAGCGTTCTTTAAAAGCTAAACGACCAAAATCAGCGGGCGTATGAACTCCCTCGAAAAAATAAACAGCAAAATCATAATGGAATGGGATTTACTTCCCGGGATTTTAAGCGATTGGAAAAAATCTAATCAGAAAATTGTTTTTACCAACGGATGTTTCGATATTATTCACCGCGGACACATTGAACTCCTATCCAAAGCAGCTGACCTGGGCCAAAAGCTTATCATCGGACTTAACTCGGATTCATCTGTTCAACGTCTCAAGGGGGCCGGAAGACCTGTTCAGGACGAAACCTCCCGGGCTATGATCATGTCCGGATTCGGATTTGTTAGTCTCGTAATAATATTCAACCAGGATACTCCCTTCAAACTCATTAATTTAATAAAACCTGATATTCTGGTAAAAGGAGGAGATTATAAATCAGAAGAAATTATTGGATATGATATCGTTACCAAAAATAACGGGCAGGTTATTATTTTTAATTTCGTTGAAGGATATTCGACTACTTCTATTGTTAATAAATTGAAGGAGTAAGTATGATCCTTTCATCTTATATTAAATCCGAATTCACAAATCACAAATCAACAATAATAAAAACCTGATTTTATATCTTTTTATCCCTTCGGATACCAACCAGCAGTTTTTTTATTACTTTTCGTCAAAGTATTCCTAATGGCCAAAACCAAAACCGTATATGTGTGCCAGAACTGCGGCGCCGATTCCCCGAAATGGATCGGCCGGTGTAACTCGTGCGGGCAATGGAATACCTACGTGGAGGAAATCCTTACCAAAAAAACTGGTTCCGTAAACTTTACTTCTCAGAATGAACCTGCCAGGATTGAAAAATTAAAGGATGTGAGTATTCAGACAACCCTGAGAATTGACACCCTCGATGCAGAGTTTAACCGGGTTCTGGGAGGGGGAATTGTTCCCGGTTCACTTATTTTATTGGGTGGAGAGCCGGGTATCGGGAAATCTACACTCGTACTCCAACTGGCATTGAAACTTAACCATCTCAAGGTTCTTTATGTTTCGGGGGAGGAAAGCAGCCAGCAACTCAGACTCCGCGCTGAACGGCTTGGTGGAGGGAAAAAAATAGGAGATACTTTGGTTTATACCGAAACTAACCTGCAAAATATTCTTACCCTTGCAAACCATGAAAAGCCGGAGCTTATTATCATCGACTCGATCCAAACGCTTACTTCGGAATATATAGAATCGTCGCAGGGAAGTGTGTCACAGGTCAGAGAATGTGCTGCCGGTCTGCTCAGATTCGCAAAAGAAACCCATACACCCGTCATACTGATAGGACATATCACTAAAGACGGAAGTATTGCCGGGCCAAAGGTTCTGGAGCATATTGTTGATACGGTACTGCAATTTGAAGGAGATACACATCACATGTATCGCATACTCCGGTCGATGAAGAACCGGTTTGGTTCTACCTATGAAATAGGTGTGTATGAAATGCTGGGAACCGGACTTGTAGAAATATCCAATCCGTCTGAAATCTTTATCGGACGTAACCTTGAGAAACTCAGTGGCGTCGCGGTTGCCGTAACCATGGAAGGTATCAGGCCCCTTCTGATAGAGGTCCAGGCTTTGGTGAGTACTGCTGCATATGGCACTCCTCAGCGATCAGCAACAGGTTTCGATCTGAGAAGATTAAACATGCTTCTGGCCGTTCTTGAAAAACGCGCTAACTTCAAACTGATATCCAAAGATGTATTCCTGAATATTGCCGGAGGGATCCGTGTGGACGATCCGGCAACCGACCTGGGCATAATCAGCGCCATTCTTTCTTCCACCGTGGATATTGCCGTTGATAACCAGCTTTGTTTCGCGGGTGAAATAAGTCTCTCGGGAGAAATAAGACCTGTCAGCAGACTGGAGCAGAGGCTGTCAGAAGCAGAAAAACTGGGGTTTAAGAGGATGATCGTTTCACATTACAGTAAAAAAGGGATTGACTTTGACAGATATAAATTAGAAATTACCTTTGTTTCAAAGGTTCAGCAAATTCCGAAGATACTATTCGGATAATTCAATGGTTAATTTTTTGAAGTATGGACGGATTTCCCCTCTTAAAACCTGACTATAAATCACCGCGTGATGTTTATCCGGTTAAAAAACCTAATATCGAATCCGGTGCCACATACTATTTTCAAACCGGAAGCGGGTTAACGTATCAGGTAACATTCGGGAAGAAGAAAAATAATTACCTTGGTAATATTGTCAATTTCAGTGTTATAAGTGATGAATACGAGGATGAGTATTCAGAGACCAACAGAGGAGAGGTATACCATATCATCAGCACTATGATAGAAATTGTCCGGATCTACCATGATCAGCACCGTTACTCAAACTCATATGAGTTCTCGGGTGAATTCAAGGAATTAAGAGATGAAAAGGAAATCAGTATACGTACACGACTTTATTATCGCGTGGCATTGAGGGTAATCGATCTTGATCACTGGAAGCTGAACCTCGAAGGGAATAAAGTTGTCATTACCCGTAAAAATCACTAAATGGCTGTAATCCTAAATGTTACCGAACTCTGTTTGCAGCTCGCGGGGAACCCACCGTTAAAACTCCTCAATAATATCTCCTTTTCCCTTGAAGAAGGCAAAGTCCTGGGAATTGTCGGAGAGTCAGGCTCGGGAAAATCTCTTACTGCTTTATCCTTAACCGGCCTTCTACCTGAAAATATTTGTATTTCCTCGGGAAAAGTAATTTTTTTCAACTCCGGCGAGGCTATTGAACTTAGCTCCCCGGAAATGAAAAACATCCGAAAGTACCGCGGAAAAAGTATTGCAATGATCTTTCAGGAACCTATGACCTCTCTGAATCCTTCAATGACCTGCGGGATACAAATTGAGGAAGCGATCCTGGCGCATATGAAAATGAAAACTCCGGCTCTTAAACAAAAAGTGATTTCTCTCCTTGAGGAAGTCAACCTACCCCGACCTGAAACTCTATACAAATCTTATCCCCACCAGCTTTCAGGAGGACAGAGGCAGCGACTCATGATTGCCATGGCATTAAGTGCAGATCCCTGTGTCCTGGTTGCAGATGAACCCACAACAGCCCTGGATGTGACGGTTCAGAAAAATATTATTCTTCTGCTCCGGAAACTTAAGGAATCCCGCGGATTATCTGTCATTTTTATTTCACACGACCTGCGTTTGATCCGTGAAATCGCTGATGATGTCCTGGTAATGCGGAATGGCGAAATATCTGAATATTCATCAACAGAAAAACTCTTTCGCGATCCCGTTTCTGACTATACCCGCGGACTTATTGCCTGTCAGCCTCCACTCGGCCATAAACCCGAAAGGCTTCTTACGATAAGGGATTTTGAGGCGAAGGAGGGTGAACTCCCCCATGAAAAAAGTAAAAGAAATGTAATCGATTATTCGCGGGAACCATTGCTTAGAATTGAAAACCTGAGTGTGGCTTATACCTTGCCGGTAGGATTTTTCTCTATCCGCCGGGGCAGTTTCATGGCTGTTGACAATGTAAACCTGGAGATATATCCCGGCGAAACCCTTGGTCTTGTTGGAGAATCAGGTTGCGGAAAGACTACCCTGGGAAAAACCATTCTGAAATTGATACAAAGTCAGAAAGGAGAAATTTATTTCAGGGGAGAAAAAATCAGTTCCCTCAAAGGTCAGAATCTTAAGCGCTTCAGGAGATCTGTACAGGTTGTTTTCCAGGATCCCTTTTCCTCTCTTAATCCGCGACAAACCGTACAAAACATGTTGAATGAAGCGCTTCAGGTTCACAAACCGGAATTAAATTCAGTTAAACGAAAGCAGCGGATAACAGAACTATTATTAAATGTGGGATTGGAAGAAAGTGACAAGAACAAATACCCTCATCAATTCTCCGGTGGGGAAAGGCAAAGAATAAGCATTGCGAGAAGCCTTGCTCCTGAACCTGTATTTCTCGTACTTGATGAATCTGTCTCCGCACTTGATGTTTCCATACAGGCGCAGGTTCTTAACCTGCTGAACGATTTAAAAAAAGAGTATTGTTTAAGCTATCTTTTTATTTCTCATGATCTGTCTGTGGTAAAATACATGTCAGACCGAATGGTAGTAATGCGTTCAGGAATCATCATAGAGACCGGCGATCCGGAAAAGCTCTTCAGGGATCCTGAAAAGGAATACACCCGTGAATTAATCCTGGCTATTCCGGGATATCAATATTCTTCGGCATCCACATCATAGGTGATCACGGTGTTCTGATAGCGTGTATCGCCTTCATAATCGGGACAATTCAGGTTTACACTGAAATCAACCGGAGGAGTGAAAACGTCTTCCTGTGTGACGTTGAGAGAACTATCGGCATATACTTTCTTGAAAAAATATCCAAATACCGGCAAGGCCATGTATCCTCCCGAGCCCTGACCCAGATTATCGAAATGTATCGAACGATCCTCTGCCCCAACCCACACACCGGCAGTAAGTTTTGGAGTGATGCCCATGTACCATCCATCGGACTGGTTTTGGGATGTTCCTGTTTTACCACCCATTTCACCAGTAAAATTAAAGAACCATCTTAGTCTTTGTGCGGTTCCCCTGTCAACAACTCCCCTTAAAAGTTGAACCATAAGATAAGCTGTTTTCTCACTGATAGCCTCTACTTGCTGGGGATGGAATGAAGCCAGGAGATTTCCGTTTTTATCTTCTATATGGGTAACAAAAACAGGCTGTATATAAACCCCTTTATTGGAAAAGGTATTAAAAGCGCCTACCATTTCAACGAGACTGATATCGGACGTTCCGTAGATTACGGATGGTACAGCTTCGATTTTACTGGTAACTCCCATTTTTCGGATAATGTCGATCACCGCCTGGGGATTATATTTTTTCACCAGGGCAGCAGATATAAAATTAACTGAATGAGCAAGTCCCCATTTGAGGGTGACCATTTTTCCCTCCATATCAAAATTACCCGAGTTGCGGGGGGTCCAGGTTGAGTCCCGGTCAGCAAAGGTAACTGCATAATTGGGAACCAGGTCGCAGGGTTTATCACCTTCCTGCATGGCAAGTGTATAGAGGAATGGTTTGACGGTAGAACCAACCTGACGTTTTCCCTGGGTTACATGATCATACTGGAAATACTTGTTATTGTGTCCGCCAACATACGCCCTGACTAAACCGGTTAAAGGTTCCATGGCCATGAAGCCTGTTCTCAGAAAAAATTTGTAGTATCTAACGGAGTCGAGAGGTGACATAACAGTGTCCCTGTCTCCGTACCAGGTAAAGACCCGCATTTTCCTGGGTGTTTTAAAGATTTTCATTATAGAATCCTGATCTATTCCTTTAGCGCGAAGGTTTCTGTAAGTATCTGTTCGCCGGACCGATTGCATCATGATACGATCGATATCCTGATAGGTGAGATCATCGGAAAAGGGAGCTTTAGGATTTCCTTTCTGGTTAATAAAAAACTCCTTTTGTAACGTTTCTTTAAAGTGCTTTTCAACTGCTTCCTCCGCGTATTTCTGCATCTTAAAATTAATCGCGGTGTAAATCTTGATCCCGTCGCGATAAAGATTGTAAGGTGAACCATCGGGTTTAAAATTCTTATTGCACCAACCGAAAAGCGGATCGGTCTGCCATTTAACTGAATCTTCCTGGTAGCGATCGAATGAAAAGTAATTCGCCTTTTCCGGTTTGCCAGCCATCATTATTGTCCTGATGTAGGTTCTGAAGTGCGTAGCATAACCGACATTATGACTCTGAACCCGGTAATTGAGTTCAATAGGGAATGAGGAGATAGAATCGCGGACTTCATCAGTAATAAATTTGTATTTTGCCATCTGGCTGATTACAACATTTCTTCGTTTAAGTGAATTTTCGGGATTCTGCACAGGGCTGTAATATGTAGGAGCGCGCAGGGTGCCAACCAGGATGGCTGCCTGTTCAATCTTCAGGGAATCGGGTGTAGTATCAAAAAATATATCAGCAGCCGATTTGATTCCAAAAGCTTCCTGACCAAAAGAAACCGTATTCAGGTACATTACAAGAATCTCATTTTTAGTATAATAGCGTTCAAGCCTGACAGCAGTATTCCATTCCTTAAATTTAATCAGGATCAGATTGAGGTTTCGTGAAACTTTATTTCTTCCCTTAATATCACGGGTGTCGAATAGGTTTTTTGCAAGCTGCTGTGTAATAGTACTTCCCCCGCCCTTTTTCTGACCACCCAGAATGGTTCTGAAAAAAACACGTCCCAGACCCCTCGCATCAATACCGGAATGTCTTTTAAACCGGATGTCCTCCGTCGCTATTAGAGCATTAATAAGGTTTGGTGATAAATCCTGATATTCAGCAAAAGTGCGATTTTCAATAAATATTTTCCCCAATAAAACACTATCCTCCGAAAATATTTCTGAAGCAAGATTATTTTGCGGATTTTCCAGATCTTCAAAGGTAGGCAGATATCCTAACTTCCTCTGCGATATTAAAATAAACAGAATAACAACGATCAGAATGGGTAATACGAAAAGCGCCCAGAAAATTCTCAGATAACGGGCATTCGGATTGCTTTTTAAGGACATAGCATTATAGCTTTGCAACAAAAATAATAATTATTTTCATTTAAAATTTTGATCTTGGCTTTGTATTTGATTTACTTTGCAGATTTTAAATATAATAATCTTTGAATCTGTGGCACAACTTTTAAATGAGAAATGTATCTATGGAAGAGAACCTGGTAATAGTTGAGTCGCCTGCAAAGGCAAAAACGATAGAGAAGTTTCTGGGTAAAGATTATCTGGTGAAGTCGAGTTTTGGTCATATAAGAGATCTTGCCAAGAAGAATCTTGGTATTGCTATAGATAACAATTATAAGCCGGAGTATATTATTTCCCCCGATAAGAAAAAAGTAGTAGACGAACTTAAAAAACTGGCCAAAGTTGCAAAAACCGTATGGCTGGCATCTGATGAGGACCGTGAAGGAGAAGCTATTTCATGGCATCTTTACGAAGTATTGGGATTAAAACCCGAAAAAACCCGTCGAATCGTTTTTCATGAAATAACAAAAGATGCTATCCTGAACGCGATTAAGAATCCGCGTTTCATCGATATAAATCTTGTTAATGCCCAACAGGCAAGACGTGTACTTGATCGTCTTGTAGGTTTCGAACTTTCTCCCCTTTTATGGAAAAAAATTAAACCCTCACTTTCTGCCGGCCGCGTACAGTCGGTTGCTGTTAAGCTCATCGTTGAAAGAGAACGGGAAATTAACAGCTTTAAGATAAGTTCATCATTCAGGATTGCAGCATGGTTTGATATCAAAGAACCAAAAGGAAAGATCACAGAACTTCAGGCAGAATTGGAAAAACGAATTTCTGAGGTTTCATCCGCTAAAAGTCTACTGGAAAAATTGAACGGAGCTGATTTCAAGGTTGCAGATGTATCTACAAAACCCGGAAAGAAATCCCCTTCACCACCTTTTACCACATCTACCCTGCAACAGGAAGCCAGTCGTAAGCTCGGTTTCTCAGTAGCCCAGACTATGACCATAGCACAGCGTTTGTATGAATCTGGCAAGATTACCTATATGAGAACTGATAGTGTTAACCTGTCCCAAACAGCGATTAAGGGTTCTGCAGGAGTTATTGAATCGATATACGGGAAAAAATATGTACATACGCGGAATTTTGTTACCAGGTCCAAAGGCGCACAGGAGGCCCATGAAGCCATCCGTCCTACTTTTATGGAAAACAGCAGTATTGATGGCAACAGTACTGAAAAGAGACTTTACGAACTTATCTGGAAAAGAACCCTGGCATCACAAATGAGTGATGCACTGCTTGAAAAAACCAGTATTCGTATCAGCAATTCCAAAACACCGGAGATATTTGTAGCAAGCGGAGAAGTTTTAACATTCGACGGATTCCTGAAAGTTTATATGGAGTCGACTGATGATGAGAACAACGATGAAGAATCCAAAGGACTTCTTCCCCCTCTCAAAGCCGGAGATGCCCTGGATTTAAAAAAAATGGAAGCTGCCGAAAAGTTTACGATTCATCCTCCGCGATACACAGAAGCCAGCCTCGTTAAAAAAATGGAAGAATTAGGTATCGGCCGGCCTTCAACATATGCCCCAACTATTTCCACCATTCAGCAAAGAGAATATGTGATTAAAGAGGACAGGCCCGGAAATACCCGGATTAGCAGAATAATTTCACTAAGTGGCGGAGCCATTAAAGAATCGAAGAAGGAAGAAAATTATGGATTTGAAAAATCAAAACTGTTCCCAACCGATGTCGGTATGATCGTAAATGATTTCCTGGAACAAGATTTCAGGGAGATAATGGATTATAATTTTACCGCAAGTGTTGAAGCTGAGTTTGATCTGATTGCAGATGGAGAAATGTTATGGACAGCCATGATTGATAAATTCTATAAACCTTTTCATTCGAAAGTTGACGAAACAAATAAAACCGGAGAACGGGCAAAAGGAGAAAGAGCGCTGGGAAAAGATCCGGTTACAGGAAAGCCGGTACTGGTTAAAATAGGTCGCTACGGACCTGTCGTTCAGATCGGAAATGTTTCAGATGAAGAGAAACCGAGGTTTGCAAGTCTGCAAAAAGGACAAAGCCTCGAAACCATTACCCTTGAAGAATCCATGGAGTTGTTTAAACTCCCCCGGACCATCGGTACCTTTGAGTCGCAGGATGTTGTTATTGGAATTGGTCGTTTTGGCCCTTATGTCAGGCATAAGAGCAAGTTCTTTTCTTTGAAAAAAGGAATGGACGATCCCATGACTATAACACTTGAAAGAGCAATTGAGTTAATTGAGGGGAAAAGAACCGATGATAAAAACAAATTGATAAAAACGTTTACAGAAGAACCGGAAATTCAAATTTTAAATGGAAGATATGGTCCTTACATTTCGTTTGGAAAAAGCAATTTCAAGATCCCCAAATCAAAAGAACCTGCAACCCTGACTCTTGAAGAGTGCCGTGCAATAATAAAAACAGGAGGCACAAAACCTGCTAAGAAGAAAAAATAAAACAGAAGTATGGATTTAAATAAATATTTCAACCCGGTGAGCCTTGAAAAACCGGCCATTCACCTGATTCCACATGATCTTACTTTTAGCAGAAAAATTAAGATTCACACACCTGATCAAAAAATCGGCAATATAATGGATTACGATATTGCTTTAATCGGGGTCCCTGAAGATAAGAATGCCTTTCTTAAAGGTTCAGCAGAAGGTCCGGATGCGGTAAGAGCCAGACTCTACCAGCTCTCCGGCATCAACCGGAAAACCAGGATCATTGATCTTGGAAATCTGAAAATTTCCGAAAACATTAATGATACTTATTTTGCTCTAAGGGATATTATTAAGGAACTCACTAAAAAATCCGTTGCAACAGTAATAATCGGAGGTAGTCAGGACCTTAGTTACGGAGTTGATTTGGCCTTAAATCAAAAAAACTCGATTTATCACTTTTTAAGCCTGGATGCCCGTCTTGATCTCGGTTTTAAAGAAAATAAAATCAGTTCAAGAAATTATCTTGATACCCTGCTGACAGGTAAAGATTGTAAATTCTTTAACTATACTAACCTGGGACATCAGTCCTATTTTACTCCCGATCGGCTTAAAGATTCCATTGATAGAAAAGGATTTGAGAGTCTGCGCCTGGGCTATGTCCGCGACAACCTTTCACTGGTAGAACCTCACATTCGTGATGCTTCATTTATTAGTCTGGATATGAGCTGTGTGAGACAATCCGATGCTCCAGGTGTCACCTTCCCTTCACCAAATGGTTTCTTTGGTCATGATATTTGTCAGCTCGCACGATATGCCGGAGCTTCATCAGAACTAAAAGCCTTTGGCATCTTCGAATTATCTCCGGGAAATGATATAAATGGACATACGGTTCACCTTGCTGCTCAGATAATATGGTATTTTCTCAATGGTTTCTCCTTACGCACAAAAGAAAACCCACAATCAGGCGGAGCAACGAAATTTATTGTCAATATGCAATCAGCAGGACAAGACATTACATTTTACAAAAGCATGAAAACTGAGCGGTGGTGGATGGAGGTACCGGCAATAAACCCTGTAACCGGGTTGAACTATCTGATTTCATGTAACCACCAGGACTACCAGTTAGCCAGTGCAGATGAGATCCCTGAACGATGGTGGAAAGCTTTTAACAGACTGGTGTGAGTTTTATGAACAGACTTCTCTGCAAATCCCTTTAAAAATTGATGTTTAGTTTATGAAACCAAGCAATTCATTATATTGTTTGACTTATTAACAATAATATGTTAATAAAATTTGTTACTAAGAAGGATTTTTACTTATTTTAGCAAGTCTTTGACGGCATTACAGAATATTATTAAAAGTAATTGAATATTACGATATTGAAGAATTTGAAAATCAGTATAATTATATCACTGCTAATTTTCCCCGTTCTGGCATATGGACAGCAGGATCCGGAGTTTAGTCAGCATAATTCTGCCATGAGCTTATTCAATCCTGCTTCAGTCGGGAGCCGCGACCGGATTTGCCTGAATGCAGTTCACCGGGAACAATGGGTAGGTTTTCCCGGTAACCCTTCAACTTCATACTTTAGCGCAGACGGAGCATTTAGTCTTTTCGGAAAAAATCTGGGTGCCGGAATTTCTATTTTAAATGATAATTTTGGTTTTAATTCTGATCTTGGCATCAATTTTCAAGGTTCATACAGGATTGATTTAGGTACCGGTAAGCTGGGGATCGGTTTAAATGCAGGCATTCTGAACAAATCGTTAAGCCCGGAGTGGAAAACACTCAGCTCAACAGGTGAAATTCAGGAAGGGGCGCAGGGAGACCCAAGTATACCTCAGACTAAAGAAAGCAGGGTTGCCTTCGACATGGGTCTCGGAGTTTTTTACCGTTCGGAAAATATTTTCATGGGATTTTCTGCAACCCATATTAACCAGGCCCGTATAAAGTACCAAAATTCAACACCCTATCTTGTCAGACATTATTATGTTACAGCAGGTTACAATTTTCAAATGCCAAATCCTTTGTTTGAAATTATGCCATATTTCATTTTGAAATCCGACGGAAAAGCTAATCAGATTTATCTGAATACCACCGTGAGATACAATAAAAAGTTTTGGGGTGGCGTTTCATACCGTGCCGGTGATGCTCTTGTAGGATTAGTAGGTCTGGAATTATTTAATGGAGTCAGAATTGGATATTCATACGACTTTATTACTTCCCAGATAGGGAAATACAGTGACGGTTCACACGAACTTACTATTGGATACTGCTTTGATCTGAGTTTAGATAAATCACCACAAAAATATAAGAGTATTAGATTTTTGTAATAATTTAACTATTTTTATAAAGTTTTTAATAAATTTTAATTTTGAATCTAAAGATTGATTTAGCAAATAATACCCAAAAGCTATGAAAAAGTTTGTTCCCTTGCTGATTCTGTTGGCATTTTTTGGCAGCTGTTCCAACTTTGATAACGGAGAACTGGTTGGCATTCAGGGTCGTAAGTCATATGTTGAAACAGATCCGTTTGGAATGCTGTTCATCCCGATCGGTAGCTTTGTAATGGGCCCCAGCGATCAGGATTTATCCTTTACACAAAATGTACAATCGAAAACAGTTTCAGTTGATGCATTCTGGATGGACGAAACAGAAATTACAAATAATGAATACCGGCAATTCGTTTACTGGGTCAGGGACTCCCTCGTAAGGCAGGCCCTGGTGGATGATCAGATTGATGAATATATCCTCAAAGATGATGAGGAAAATCCGGTTATGATGAACAAAAACGGTCAGGAATCACCTATCATAGACTGGGACATGAGCATTGATTACAGCGGTAAAGATGAAAATGTATCTGCTGCGATTGAAAGAATCGGTCTGTTCTATACCGGTGACGCACAGTTTTTTAATCGCAAAGAGTTAGCCGTTGAAAAGCTGATTTATACCTATTATTGGATCGATCTGCAGCAGGCTGCAAAAAGATCGAACCGATATGATCCAAAAACACAGTCATACCAGGGGAATATAACCAGGCTCGACGGAACAACAGCCCCGGTCGAAGGCCGTCAGTCTTTCGTTTTTAAAGATGAAGTTCTGGTTTATCCTGATACACTTTGTTGGATTGCTGATTTTACTTATTCTTACAATGAGCCCTATGCAAATATGTACTTCTATCACCCGGCATATGATAATTATCCGGTTGTTGGAGTTACATGGAAACAGGCAACTGCATTCTCTGTCTGGAGAACCCAATCCCTCAATAATTCCCTTGCAAAAGATGGCCTTCCCTATGTTCAGGATTACAGATTACCGGTAGAAGCAGAATGGGAATATGCAGCACGCGGAAATCTCGCATTAAGCATGTATCCATGGGGAGGTCCTTACATCAGAAACCAGCTTGGTTGCTTCGTAGCTAACTTCAAACCTTTAAGAGGCAACTATATCGACGACGGTGCGCTTATTACCGAAAGAGTTGGCGCTTATTCTCCTAATGAATATGGTTTATATGATATGGCCGGAAACGTTGCAGAATGGACAGCAAATGCTTACGACGAATCTGCTTATGTATTTTCACATAATATGAACCCCGATTATAAATATAATGCTAAACCGGATGATCCTCCTGTTATGAAAAGAAAAGTTGTGCGTGGAGGATCCTGGAAAGATGTAGCCCATTATTTACAGGTAAGTGTCAGAGATTATGAATATCAGGACACAGCCAAATCATATGTCGGTTTCAGATGCGTTCGTACGTATCTTGGTAGTAATTAATATAATTAAACCCTAATAATATGAATATTGCCGAAATAGTGCAGAGTTCAGGCTGGAAAAATTTCATGGCCAAGCTCTATGGTATCGGAGCTGCAGTTGTTATCGTTGGAGCTTTATTTAAAATTATGCACTGGCCGGGAGCCGGTATAATGCTTACAATAGGTTTGGGTACAGAAGCTGTAATTTTCTTCTTCTCTGCATTCGAACCCCTTCACGAAGAACTTGACTGGACACTTGTTTATCCTGAATTGGCCGGAATGACAGACCCTGACTCAGTAGAAGAATACAGAGAAGAAAGTATAGCCGGCAGGGGAGTTGGATTACAGAAGTTTGATGAACTTTTTCAACAAGCTGATATTCGCCCGGAAACTATAACAAGCCTGAGCTCAGGCCTTGTAAACCTGAACAATACAGCTGCCAATCTGGGTGACATCACAGCGGCCAGTCTTGCAACCAAAGAATACCTTAATAATATGAAAGCTGCCGGAGAATCGGTAAATTCGCTTTCAAATGTTTATACCCAAACCTCCGGAGAACTAACCAGCTCGGTTGGAGCATTGGCAACATCGTATAAGAAAACTGCTGAGATGATCGATAAGTCCGGCCAGGAGATCGCACAGAAATTCACTCAGTCCAGCGCCGATATCACTTCAACCTATACTGAACTTTCAAAAACGGTAAAATCAGACTATACCAATATAACCCAGGGGCACAAACAGTTCAGTGATCAGTTAGTATCCCTGAATAAAAACCTTGCCGAACTAAATGAAGCTTATATGCAGCAGGTTAAAGGAAGCCACGAACACCTCAAAGGCGCCGAAGGAGTATATAAAGGTATGGATGATATGATGAAGAACCTTAAATTATCTGTTGATGAAACTCAAAAGTATAAAGATGAAATGAGCAAACTGAGCCATAACCTTTCGGAATTGAATAATATTTACGGGAACATGCTCTCAGCAATGAGTGTGATCTCGAAAAAATAATTTTTTAACTTTAAACAACCATTATGGGTCACGGTAAGGAAACCCCCAGGCAAAAAATGATCGGTATGATGTATTTGGTACTGACAGCCCTGCTGGCAATGAACGTATCCAAAGACGTCCTTGATGCCTTTATTCTGGTTGATGAGGGACTCACAAAGACTACCCATAACTTCTTTCAGAAAAATGTCAGTCTGTACGACGATTTTGAAGCCGCATATCAATTAAATAAAACAAAAGTTGCCGATTGGAAAGACAAAGCAGAAGAAGTTAAAACCAGATCACAGGAACTTTATGATTTATTACAGGAAAACAAAAAGGAAATCGTTATAACAGCCGAAGGACCTGAAACTCCTGCTATTCATGATAATGAAGTCGATTTAAGACTTGTTAACCAAAAAGATAATAATAACGTTCCTGGTGAGATTATGATTTTGAACAGAAAAGGTATTGCTCTTAAAAACAAAATGGTTGAGTATCGGGATTTTCTTTTATCCTTAATAGAGGATAAAGAAACTTACGCTTCACTGGTAAAATCAATCGATTCGAATATCGACACAGAGGATCCTCCTCCAACTAAAGAAGGAGAATTGCATTCATGGGAATCTGAACATTTTGAGCACCTGCCATTGGCTTCTGTTATTACCATCCTTTCGAAAATGCAAAGTGATGTCAGGAATTCAGAATCTGAGATCATCAGTTTTCTTTTAAGCCAGATTGATGCAGGTTCCTTCAAATTCAATAAAATTGATGCCGTTGTTATTTCCAATTCCGATTATATTTTTAAAGGTCAGGAATATAAGGCATCTGTTTTTCTGGCTGCCTACGACTCCACAAAACAACCAACTGTTCAGCTTGAAAATGGCACTGAACTTGAGGTAAAAGATGGTAAAGGAATTTATACAGCCGTTGGAAGTGCAGTAGGATCCCGTTCCTGGGCAGGTACAATAGTTCTCGATGGAGGTGATGGTAACATTATCCGGCGTGAATTTAAAAAAGAATACCAGGTTGCTGAGGCCAGCGCTGTTATTTCCCCGACCAAGATGAATGTCTTCTACCGTGGGGTTAAAAACCCGGTTTCTATATCCGTTTCAGGTGTTCCCAAAGAAAACTTACTTGCTGAAATTACTAAAGGTAAAATTTCCCGGGGCGGTGACGACTGGATGGTTGAACCCGGACCCGGACCCGAAGGAGAGGTAGTTACAGTTAAAGTTTCTGCCAAGGTGGAAAATGTTACCCGCTTTATGGGTAGTATGCCATTCAGGGTAAAAGATGTACCCGATCCTGTTGCTACTGTTGCAGGACGTTCCCAGGGAGTCATAGGAATAGGAGAACTGACCCGTGCCGGTGGAGTTAAAGCCGAGCTGAAAAACTTTGATTTTGACCTCGACTTTACCGTGACCGAATTTACTGTATCGGCTGTGCTTTCAGGCGGGTTTACCAAGACAGAAACATCTCAAAGCGCAAACTATTCCAAAGCCCAGATCGATATCATTTCTCAGGTGAAAAACGGACAAAGGGTGACTTTTGAAAATGTAAAAGCAATAGGCCCTGACGGTAAAACGAGGACACTTAACTCAATTGTATTAAAAATTAATTAATTAATACCTAGAATAATGAAAAGAGCTGCTTTATTTCTGGTTGGTGCGTTTATCTTCTCTCATGGTTTGTGGGCACAGAATACTGTTACACAAACTACGGAGCCTGCAACACCCAACCCGCAATTAACTCTTGATACACTTCAGATTGTGGATGTATACGAAAAAATACATATTGCCGCGAAAAAACCTATCCCATATATTCCTATCCGGGAAGCTGATGTGATGTGGTCGAAAGATATCTGGAGGATCATTGATCTTCGCGAGAAAATGAATCAACCACTCTATTACCCGATAAATTCCATCGGAAAGAGAATGAGTTATTTCGGTCTTGTAATGTACGGAGTGAGAGAACACAACCTCCACGCGTTTAAAGATGATAAATATAACCTTTTTTCATCACAGACTATGATGGGTTACAAAGATATAGTTGCAGCTCTTGGTGCTGATACTCTGCTTGGCGGTGAAATACGCCTAAAAACACAACTGGTTAAACAACTTCTGGTTAAAGAAAAATGGTTCTTCGACAAGCAACATTCAACTATGAAAGTACAAATTGTTGGAATCGCTCCCATTAAGGTTTATAATAAAGAACTAATTGACGCCAACGGAAACGTTTCAACAAGTCCTGAAGTAACCCGTGAAATTCTATTCTGGATATATGTCCCGGAATTCCGGGAACTTTTTGCTCAATATGAAATTTTTAACCGCTTCAGCGATGCTCAAAACATCTCTTTCGATGACCTGTTCATGCAAAGGAGGTTTTCTTCCTATATAATTGCCGAGTCAAACGTTTATGAAAATCGCTATATCACTGATTATCTTTTGGGTGATGATGTTCTTTACGAGTCTGAAAAAATCAAATACTCTCTGATGGAGATGGAACACGATCTCTGGGAATTTTAAAATTTAAGAAAAAGCCGGCAACCAAAATGCCGGCTTTTTTTATTCGTGAAACTCAAATTTCAAAAACGAAGTGAATATAAACCTTAGATAAATTTATCCCCCTTACTGATTTTTATATCATTTACAAAAAGTTTGATTCTCTGTTCTTCATCACGCTTACAAACTAAAAGAATATCATCACTTTGAACAACTATATATCCTTCAAGCCCCTGTAAGACCACCAGCTTCTCCCCCGATACCCTTACCAATGTGTCCTTAACATCATAAGAAAAGATATTCTCCCCAATCAGTGCATTATTATTTAAATCCTTTTCCTTCTGATCATATAAAGAACCCCATGTTCCAAGGTCAGACCATCCGATATCCGTTGTCAGAACATAAACATTGTCGGCTTTTTCCATAATACCGTAATCAATCGAAATGCTTTTGCAACCCGCGTAAGTTTTCTCGATGAAAGCCTTCTCATCCAAAGTTCCATATACTGAATTCCCTTCAGCAAAAGATGAATTTATTTCGGGGAGATAAAACTCAAAAGCCTGAAGGATAGATTTTAGTGACCAAAAGAATATTCCTGAATTCCAATAAAAATCACCGCTCTTTAAAAATATTTGAGCAAGCTTAATATCAGGTTTTTCTGTAAATGATTTTACTTTTCTGAAAGCATTTCCCGCTTTTTCAATTGCTTTTTCATCATTTGCCTGAATGTAACCATAACCCGTCTCAGGCCTGTTTGGATCCATGCCCATAGTCAGCAATGCATCATGAGATTCAACAAAATCCAGACCTGCCTTAACCTGACCTAAAAACTTTTCTTCCTTCAAAATGAGATGGTCCGAGGGGGCTACAACCATCACTGCTTTAGGATCAATATGCTTCAGACGATAGGCTGCATAAGCAATACAAGGAGCTGTGTTCCGGCGAAAAGGTTCAGAAAGAATATTTTCCTTTTTAATTTCAGGAATCTGAGACTCAATAATGTTCCTATATTCACCATTACTGACTATGAAAATGTTTTTTACCGGAATAATTTTTGAGAAACGCTCAAATGTTTCCTGAAATAGTGTTTTTCCAACACCAAGAATATCAAGAAACTGCTTTGGCATCGTTGAGCGACTTAGGGGCCAGAATCTGCTGCCAACGCCACCGGCCATAATAATGCAATACTGATGCTCGTTCATGAAATAAGAATTCTTGTAAATTGTAAAAAATAAAGATACACTTTTTTTGAATTTCAATCCTGAAGCCCGAATGTTTTAAAATTCAATTCGGATTGATCAATAATATTCCTAATTTTGTACTAAACTTGAAGCAATGAAGTTTTTAGAACACGCGGGGCAATATTTTATATTACTTTCAAAAGTTTTTGCGAAACCGGAGAAATATGGCCTTTATTACAGACAAACTATTCGAGAGGTTGAAAAAATAGGTATTAATTCTTTTGGAATCGTTGTGATTATTTCAATTTTCGTTGGAGCTGTCATCACTATCCAGACTAATTACAATCTCGAAAATCCTCTCCTGCCCCGTTATCTGGTTGGAGTTACAGTCAGAGACTCATTATTACTTGAGTTTTCTTCTACCATGGTTGCCCTGATTCTTGCCGGTAAAGTTGGTTCAAGTATTGCCTCTGAAATTGGCACAATGCGCGTCTCAGAACAAATCGATGCTCTGGAAATAATGGGAGTGAATTCGGCATCCTACCTTATATTGCCCAAAATCGTAGCCGCACTTTTTTTCTTCCCGATTCTTTCACTGCTTAGCATGTTTGTTGGTATTTTCGGGGGATATTTAACCTGTTTACTTACCGAAATTCTTTCTCCAAGCGACTATATTTACGGCATTCAGTATATGTTTTATCCGCACTATATCAGTTACTCGGTTACAAAAGTCCTTTTTTACTCTTTTATTATAGTAACCATGTCTGCATACCAGGGTTATTACGCCAAGGGAGGAGCCCTCGAAGTCGGCCAGAGCAGCACAAAAGCAGTTGTTTACAGTTCCATCCTCTTACTTCTTGCTAACCTCATTCTTACCAAACTGATCCTGTCATGATTGAGGTGAAAAATCTTACAAAAACTTTCGATGATAAAATAGTCCTCGATGATATATCCGTAACCTTTGAAAAGGGTAAAACCAACCTTATCATTGGACAAAGTGGTTCAGGAAAAACAGTCCTGCTTAAATCCATCGTGGGACTTCATTCAGTAGATAAAGGTGAAATCTGGTACGACGACCGACAATATAACGCACTGAGTTTCAAACAGAAAAAAGAAATCAGAAAGGAAATAGGTATGCTCTTCCAGGGTGCAGCCCTCTTCGATTCATCAACTGTTCAGGAAAATGTGATGCTGCCTTTGGATATGTTTACCGAAATGATCCCCTCAGAAAAACTCAGCCGGGTCAACTTCTGCCTTAAAAGAGTAAACCTGTCCGATGTCAATGACTTATATCCCTCTGAACTTAGTGGTGGAATGAAAAAAAGAGTCGCTATTGCCCGCGCCATTGCTCTGAATCCTAAATACTTATTTTGCGATGAACCAAACTCCGGGCTCGATCCACAAACCGGAATAGTAATTGATAATCTGATTAAAAATATTACCGATGAATTCAACATCACTACTATAGTAAATACTCACGATATGAATTCAGTGATGGAAATCGGTGATAAAGTGGTTTTTATATTTGAGGGCAGAAAAATCTGGGAGGGAAGTAACAATGAGATTCTTAATACTAACTGTAAAGAATTGAATGATTTTGTATTTGCAACAAACCTGGCAAAGAAACTTCGAAACTGAATCTCTCCAATTCTTACTTTACCGATGGTCTCATGAAGAAAAATTCCTCAAAATATTCCGGAATTCTTCTGGCCGGTGGGAAAAGCTCACGAATGGGTGAAGATAAAGCCTTTATCAAATTCGGTGACCGGTATCTCTATGAATACAGCCTGTCTGTTTTAAAAAAATTTTCGGGGGATATTCTATTGAGTTCATCAAATCCACGCTTCGATCATAGGGAATATGAGCGTACGGAGGATGAAATACTGAATCTTGGACCCATAGGAGGAATCTACTCCTGCCTTAAAAAAATCAAATGCAACTCCGCAATCGTACTTCCTTGCGATCTACCATTAATTAACCGTAAAATAATTGAGTTGATCATTGCAGAATCTGCTGACTTTCAAATTACAGTGGCTCTCAATCCTCAAAACCTGCCTGAACCCCTAATCGGAATATATTCCATTTCTGTTGTTCCGGTTATTGAAAAAATGATCCGCTCCCAGAATTATAAATTGCAGGATCTTCTAAAAAAATCCAAATCAAATCTTGTAAAAATACCTGAAGCATATCATGAAACCTTTATTAATATTAATTCCCCCGGTGACTATAATCAATTATCCACTAAATAATCATTTAATCAGATCCAAAATCTGGCCGATTCTAAAACTGAAAAAAGGAATTTCCCTCCATTAAAACCATATACATTAATTTGTTTTCAGTCTAAATAATTGTTTTCTGTCTGATCTGTTGGCTATTATAAACTTTTTAAACAAATTCAGATCCCATATATGTTTTTCCACATATATAGATTACTATATTTTTTATAATTTCGCTCCGTTATTTCCATAACAAACCCCATTTTACTGTATTATAGGGTTTTAAAATTTCCAGCATGGGATCCCGCAGACAATTTTTAAAAACATCCGCTCTTGGACTTGGAGGCTTAAGCCTTGGTTTATCGGCATTTAAATACGTTTCTGATTTTTCCGGATTAAAGGAAAGTGCAAGTAAAATGAAAATTAATTTGATCCGGACTCCGACATATTGTGAAATTTGTTTCTGGAAATGCGCAGGATGGGTATATAAAAGAGAAGATGGAAGCATCTGGAAAATCACCGGTAATGATGAGGACCAGCATAGCAACGGCCGGTTTTGTCCCAGAGGTACAGGCGGTGTTGGAGTATATAATGACAGTGACAGGTTGAAAACACCGCTTATCCGCACAGGTGAAAGGGGCGAACATAAATTCCGGGAAGCCGGATGGGAAGAAGCGCTTGACCTGATAGCTGAAAAGATGAGAAGCATCGCAGCAGCTTCCGGCCCTGAATCAATTGCTTTAATGAACCACGGTTCAGGTGGCAAATACTTTGGTGATCTTCTCAAAGCATTTGGATCATCAAATATTGCAGCTCCATCATATGCTCAATGTCGTGGCCCAAGGGAGGTTGCATTCATCAATACATTTGGAGAGGGAGTTGAATCTCCCGAAAGAACCGATATTCGCGATACCAAATGTCTTGTCCTGATTGGATCTCACATTGGTGAAAACATGCACAATGGCCAGGTTCAGGAAATGTCGGACGCCATCGATAAAGGCGCAACGATAATAACTGTCGACCCCCGCTTTTCGGTAGCTGCAAGCAAATCCAAGTACTGGCTGCCAATAAAACCGGCAACCGATATGGCCCTGCTCCTTTCATGGATAAATGTCCTGATAACAGAAAACTGGATCGATAAAGATTATATTGAAAAGAATACGTTTGGATTCGACCTTTTAAAGGATCATGTAAAGACAATGACCCCGGAATGGGCTTATGGAATAACCGGAATTCAGCCCGATATTATCCGTAAAACAGCCAGGGAAATGTTCAATGCTTCACCGGCCGTTATTATTCATCCTGGCAGACATGTTACCTGGTATGGCGATGATACACAGAGAATAAGAGCTGTAGCCATACTGAATGCTTTGCTGGGCTCATGGGGTAGAAGAGGCGGATTCTATAATCCTTCTACATCAGAGGTTCCAACGTATCCTCACCCTCCTTTTCCTGAACCCAGGAGTACATGGAGAGACGCGTTTCCGGGACAGTTCCACCTCGCAGATGAATCTGTTTCATCCAGCATTTGTGATGCTACTATTCCCTCAGAAGTTCGCGAATTTAGTTTCAAAGCATGGATTGTTTATGGTACCAACCTGATTATAACCCTCCCGGATCAGAAAAAAACCATTGAAGCTATCAAAAACCTGGATCTTTTGGTTGCCATCGATACTATGCCAATGGAAATTACCAGCTGGGCCGATGTTGTACTTCCTGAATGTACTTACCTGGAACGATACGACAGCATCCGCGTCAGTCCGCATCGTAAACCGGCCATTGCACTTCGAATGCCGGCTTTTGATCCCAAAGATAATACGAAACCGGCATACTGGATGGCCAGGGAACTGGCATCGCGTCTTGGATTGTTGGAGTTTTTCCCATTCGAAAAACTTGAGGATTATCTCGACTGGCAACTCAGGCAGATGGGATCCTCCCTCGAAGAAATGAAAAAAATTGGTGTTAAAACATTCGAAAGAGATACTGATGATTTGTATTTCCAACCCGGTGAGCTACATGAGTTTTCAACTCCCACTGGAAAAATAGAATTGTATTCAACTGCTTTTTCAGATGAAGGCTTCGATCCCTTACCTGTTTACACTTCGCATCCGGAACCACCTGAAGGTTTTTACCGCCTTAATTATGGCCGCGCCCCGATGCACACCTTCAGCCGTACTTCGAATAATCCAAACCTAAACGACCTGATGGATGAAAATACTTTATGGGTAAATCCTAAAGTTGCAAAGGAATGGGGATTGAAAAAAGGACAGCCCGTGTGGCTTCAGAACCAGGATGGGAAAACATCAAGTTTCTCCATTAAAGTAAGAGTTACTGAACGCATCCGTTGGGACTCGGTGTATATGGTACATGGTTTCGGTCACGCTACCAAACAGCTTTCCCGGACTTATGGCAAAGGGATCAGTGATACAGAGATGATAACCAATGTGATGACCGATCCGATAATGGGAGGAACCGGAATGCGGGGTAATTTTGTTACTTTTTTAACCCAAAAACCAGAGGAGGTTGCATCATGAGATATGCAATGGCCGTTGATACAAAAAAATGCGTGGGTTGCAGCGACTGTGTAGTTGCCTGTCAGACTGAAAATAATGTTCCGATTGGGTATTGCAGGGATTGGGTTGTTGAAGTAGTTGACGGAACTTATCCGCGGCTGGAACTTGAGATACGCTCTGAGCGATGCAATCATTGCGACAATGCTCCCTGTGTGCGTTGCTGCCCTACCGGAGCAAGCCATATCGAAGAAGGTGGATTTGTAATAGTTACACATGAAAAGTGCATTGGTTGCGGCGCGTGTATTACTTCCTGTCCGTATGACGCCCGTTATCCTCATCCGGATGGATATGTTGACAAATGCACCTTCTGCATGCACCGGGTTAAAAAAGGACAGGAACCGGCATGTGTGGCTACCTGCCCAACTAAATGTATGTACTTTGGCGACCTGGATGATACAACCAGCCCGGTTTCCGTTGTGCTTAAAACCCGGAAATATAAAACCCTGATTCCGGAAGCCGGAACAAAACCTGAACTCTATTTCCTGATCTGATAATATTTTGAAAACACAAATATGAGAGAAGAACTCATCATTAGTGGCAGAATGAATGCCTCGATAGATCCACAGTTACACATCTGGACCTGGGAAATCCCACTGTATCTTTTCCTTGGAGGACTTGCAGCCGGGATTCTTTTCTTTGCCGGACTCTACACCATCATGGGAAAGGAAAAAGAGTTTCCTTCTGCAATTGAAAAAACCCCTCTTATTGTTCCTTTTTTATTGGTTTTTGGTTTAATTGCCCTTTTTATTGATCTGAACCATAAAATATTTTTCTGGAGGTTATATACAACCATACGACTCCAATCGCCTATGTCGTGGGGTGCCTGGGTATTAATGGTGGTTACCCCGGTTTCTTTTATCTGGGCAGCCATTCATTTAAAAAAAACTTTCCCGAAATGGAAATGGCCTTATGCATGGCTGGAAACACTTGAGATCTTTTTTGTTCACAATAAAAAAATCCTTGCCTGGGTAATGGTAATTTATTCCCTGATACTTGGTATTTACACCGGTATATTGTTTTCTGCATTTAATGCCCGTCCGCTATGGAACACATCCATCCTGGGTCCGTTATTTCTAACTTCCGGTTTATCCACAGGTGCAGCATTAAATATCCTGATAGCTAAAAGCCGGCACGAACGACACATTTTTTCCAAAATTGACCTGATGCTTATCGGAATTGAATTGTTCCTCATTATTCATATTTTCATGGGATTTCTGGCCAGCACACAGGTTCAGATCGATGCTGCAAACCTCTTTTTAGGTGGTCCGTACACAGCTCCTTTCTGGATTCTTGTCGTATTCTTCGGTATGTTACTTCCCGGTTTTCTTGAGTTTCTTGAATTAAAAAATTACCATATACCCATATTAATTCCTGCTGTTTTAGTAATTACCGGAGGACTCTTATTCCGCTTTATCTGGACCTATGCAGGGCAATCGAACAGGTGGTTGTATTAGTAAAGTGAACTTCTTTGTGAGTTGAAAACCAGAAAAAAACTATAAAATGGCTAAAAAAGAACAAACAATTAAAAAAACAAAGTACCTGAACCCATACCTGGGAGGAGTTTTGCTCGGACTGGTATTGTTATCCGCCTTTTATATTTCCGGCAGGGGACTTGGCGCCAGTGGCGCTATTAAAAGCACAATTATTTCTGCTGTGGAAGCAATAGCTCCTGCTCATACAGAAAGCGCTAAGTTTTACCAGGAGGAAGCCGAATCCCACGGAGAAAAACCCATGAAATCCTGGCTGGTTTTTGAAATGATGGGGGTCCTGGTTGGTGGATTCCTTTCAGGCACACTGGCAGGGAGATTAAAACTTAAGGTAGAACATTCTCCAAAAATCACTTCAAAAAGAAGACTTGCCTTTGCCCTTGCAGGTGGTATCCTGTTTGGTTTTGGTTCACAGCTCGGAAGAGGTTGCACCAGTGGTTCAGCTTTAACCGGAATGGGAGTTCTTTCCATGGGTGGATTTATAACTATGGCTGCCATTTTCGGCACGGCTTTCGCTTTGGCATATTTTTTCCGTAAAAACTGGATTTAATTTTAAACTATATATATAATGGGACCCTTAATCGCATACGATCATATATCAGCCGATACCAATTTATTACTTGCGTTTATCATCGGAATCGGGTTTGGATTTGTACTTGAAAGCAGTGGTTTCTCTTCAAGCCGTAAACTTGCCGGTGTTTTTTATGGTTACGACACAGTTGTTCTGAAAGTATTCTTCACAGCTGCTATTACCGCCATGCTTGGCCTGCTGTTCTTTAGTTTGTTTGGCTGGATTGATCTCGACCTGGTTTACGTTAATCCTACCTATTTGTATTCTGCTATAGGGGGAGGTGTTATCATGGGTGTCGGCTTTATCATGGGAGGTTATTGCCCCGGAACGAGCTTCTGTGGCGCTTCCATCGGTAAAATCGATGCATTTGTTTTTATTGGTGGATTGTTCCTCGGTGTACTTATCTTTGCAGAAGGTTATCCTTTGTGGGAAGATTTCTTTAAAGCCAAATTTATGGGATACCCAAAAATAAGCTCTGCACTGGGACTCTCAGATGGAATTTTTGCATTCGGCGTTATTCTTGTTGCACTTGGAATGTTCTGGGTTGCAGAATGGGCGGAAAAAAAGTTTCCACAACCGGAGTATTAATTGAGGGGTGACGGGGTGACGGTGACGGAGTAACGAGGTAACGGGGTGACGAGGTAACGGGGTGACGAGGTAACGAGGTAACGAGGTAACGAGGTAACGGAGTGACGGGGTGACGAGGTTCATCCCATCACTCGTCACGAATCATAAAAAAACTTTAATCAAAAAATGACCAATATGAATCCACGATTATTACTGGCACAATTTATCATTCCCCTGGGATTGATAATTGCCGCCGTTCCGCAGAATACCACTCATCCTTATAAACTGAGCGCTTCCGAGTTGCTTGCTGAAGCAACAAGTACTTCTCAGTTCATTAGTCCTGATGCCATAGCGGATATGATTATCCAAAAGGACCCGAATCTTCAGCTTATAGATGTCAGATCTCCTGATGAATTTCTGAAATTCAGTCTCCCGGGAGCCATAAATATTCCCCTGACCAATCTGCTCTCAGATGAATTTAAAGATATTCTGGATCAGGATATTAAAATGAACGTTTTCTACTCAAACGGAACTTTACATTCTAATGAAGCCTGGATGATTGCCACCCAGCTTGGATACAAGAACAATTATGTTTTAATGGGGGGGCTAAACTACTGGGCTGAAACCATTATGAATCCGACTGCACCTCCCTCTACCAGTCCGGATGAAGAATTAGCTAAATATGATTTCCGGAAAGGAGCATCCCAGGCTTTAGGTGGAGAGGCTGCAGGAAGTTCCGTTACAGGAGTATCTGATATTAAGGTTCCTGCCAAACCGATTATTAAAAAGGCTGCGAAAAAGAAGGTACAGGGCGGGTGTTAGGATGTGACGACGTGACGATGTGACGGGGTGACGACGTGACGACCGTTACGAATAAGAATTATTACTTTCACTTAACTTCTTCGTAATCAACATACTCCCCATCATCCTTATTAAAACGTTTTTCACCTTTGGGATTTTTCTCAAGGGTTACACTTCCTTCTTTTCGGGTTTGATGAGAATCACACCGGGTCCTTTCATTCGTATAAACATAAGCAGAGAAAAACAATCTGTTTAAAAAACGGATCACAAGAATGATGAGGAGAAATATGAGTAGAAACCTGAGCAAGTCTTTTATCTTTAAAACAGGGTACAAAGTTAATCATTCCCCCTTCTTACCAAACCCTTTTATGATTATTTAACTTGTTTCTTATATTCCAATTCTTAAAGGATTCACCACAAATCAATACACCAGCGGCATATCATATTTCACAGTTTTCTTTTGCTTGCAGCCAAACATAAGGTTCATACCGATCCGGAGATTTATATACTTAGCCTCCAGGGGCCAGAAGTAAACTGATGGCGCTGTGTCGGAAATGAGATAGAAATTAAAAGGTAATAGTTTTAGCGCTAGACCCAATCCCACGTTTTTATATGATCCTTCAATAACGGAATACGTGAAAGATGTACTTAGCATCTTTATGGGATAAAGATTTGCCGAAAGGGAAAATTGCTGACGTAAATTCTTTTTAAAAAATTCGGTACGTGAAAGAACCCCAAAACTGATATTGGGATGCACAAAATAAGAAGCTCCCAAATATACCTTTGTGGGAAGCCAGCTGCGGTAAGGGTTTTCTGAAGAACTAAACTTAAAACTCTGATTCAATGAATCAAGGATATCCTCAAAAGGATCAATTCCATCAAGTGAGACCTCAATCCCGGTAAACTCGTAAGTAGCCTGGTTTTCGAGATTATAAACTTTATCTTTCCACCGGATTGAACCAAAATCAACAATACTGGCTGATAGGTGAAGATTTTCCATGGCTTGCACATCTACACCAATATCCATAGCAAAGCCGGTATTTTTCGGGTTAAATATCATCTGAGGAATTTTATTTCCAATATCGGATACAAGGTCGGTACTGTCAAAATCTATCTTCCCATCCTGATCATATATCACGTTAAGAAAAGGAAGAGTTGCATCCATAACGACATTGGAATTCACTACCCAGGCTTGTTCACCCGTTGCAAGAGTAACATCAAATTTTGTGGTTGAAAGGTTTGCCTGGCCCAAAAGAATTTTCCCCCTCCATCCCACAGTAATCATTTCATTAATTTTCTGTGATACATTCATTGCAAGTTCAGTAAATGCCATTGCACTGATACCGAAACCGTTAAAATCGAATTTCATATTTTCACCGGGACCATAAACAGGCAGTCTTAAAAGATCTCCGGGATAGCCTAAATGAGAGGTAATCCTCTGGGTAATGTCAAATGCAACAAACCTGCCTTTAGATGGAGATCCAAAGCCAACGGAAGCAATAGGGACTCCAATATCCAGGTTGATATAATTCCGGTCATTCAGAACCTTGAAAAAGTCGGATGTGTTTCCAAGAGGGTGCAGGAAAGTAATCAGTTTGCCCTCGGCTTCGTTATAGGAAATTATATGTTTAAGTGCAAGAGGTTGATTCTGAACCCTGAGTTGTAACGGAGACAAGCCAGGCAGTCCGATAAAAAACTTACATCCGGGTTGAAAAGCCGGGTTTGCCTGATAAACCTGGGGTACTCCCCTCATAAAATAAAGAGTAGTGGTTACCTGGGAAAAACCCGGTAAAGCTGTAAACAGAAGTAATCCTGCTACCATCAGCCTTAGTATAATTCGATTTGTCATTTGCATGATCCTTATTTTAAAGCTTATAATTCATTCGTATTTATGATAAAGTCAACCTTTACACTCAGATTAAAGCTGATCTTGTTATAGGTGTAAAACCTGGAATAACCATCTCCCGAAGAAGGACTGTTAACCGAAGCTTTAAACATTGCAAATTTGGTTTTCTTCAGGTTCTCCAGCTGGAGTGCATTATATTCAACAACAGTTGATATATTCTCAGCCGGAGAAAGGGCCATTGCTCCGTTTCTGAACAGAACATCCACCTCATTATATGACGAATCGGTAAAGTAAACCTGGATTTCTGTTTCTATCGGAAATCCATTATCAACCACCAAATTCAACCGGAAATTATTGATCTTGTCTATGTCGGAACCAAAAGAATCCTCAAAATTGATGGACATGGTATCTTCCATTGAAAATCCCTGGGCCTTGACTGCCAAAGGAAGTACAAGCTCAACACCAAGGCTCATGGCGCTGTTTTTTGTGATGAAATTCCTGATCTCACCTGAGTTGCTTGCATTCGTTCTTGCAATTGCTTTAAATTTAAGGTATTTAGGAGAAGTGTCTAACGCATCAAAAAAATCAGAATTATCCCGGGTAATTGAAATGGTATCATACGAGATCTCCGATTGGATTTCCGGATAATTCATTTCAAAAGGATTTTCATTAAAGGTTACGGGAGTAACCATATGGTTAATTGAAGATATCGCTTCGAATTCCGCTAAATCGATCTGAAGGGGTATTCCAAAGGAATTTTCTATCAAAAGAGACAGGCTTGGATTTAAAAAAGATAGGCTTCCACCTCTCGAACGGTCAAAAATGGAGACGTCGATCGTATCAAGATAATCGAACACATCCGTTTTACCCAGGTATCCATATAGTGATGAAAAGCGGTTATTTTTGAACGACATGCTGATATCACATTTATCAGTAGTGCGAATGGCTCCCCCGTTGTTGATAATGCTAAGATCTATTTTTAACGGAAGCAGGGCAAAATCGGGATCTGAATTATCAATATACAGGGTGGTATTTGTTAAAATTTCATCTAATCCCGCGTTAGGACTTCCGCTGCTGATATAAAATGTCGTGTTGAAGGATTTGCCGTCAACCAGGATGGAATCGGAACTTAAAACCAAAATAAGGTCATGTTGAAAGGTGGACTGAACATCAATTCTCATACTTAAATTATCAAGATGCATACTGTCGATGACCTGTTCATTGTCAAAAGCAAATTCCAAATTCGGATTAAAATTTAAAGAAAAATCACCGAATCCTGTTACCGTAATGGTTGAAATGGTATCTCCAACACCGGGTAGAAAAATATCCTCAGACAGATTAGGAATAGAGATCGTGTAAGGAGTAAAATTCTGATCAGGGATATTGAATAATTCCGAAACATCCTGGGAAAAAAGATTCGCTGAGTATATAATATACAGTAAACTATCAACATCCTGCTGAATAAAACTGGTCGAATCCAATTCATTTAAAATATTATCAAGCGAAAGTGATCCATGAGCCAAAGGCAAGGCAATCTGTGGAGAAATTTCAATTTCATCTGAAATATTTTTGAAATCATATTTGTCGAAATCCAAACATGATGTGAACCCGATTATCATAGATACAATCATGATCATCCGGGTTTTGTTCCATGAATTTCCTCTTGCTTTCATATCCGTTATTTTTTTATCAAAATCATTGTACCGAATAATTGTATAAAAAGTTCTTTTTTGATCCTACTACCATGTTAAATCTGCCGCCCAGCTCCGGAAAGCTGCTGATGCTGAATGGCGCTGCTCCCTCTAAGGGAAAACCATTATACAGGGTTCCATTATTATTATAAAGATAAATATTTCCCGGATTTCTAAGAACTATTCCTATTTTATTATCACTATTTGAAAATTTATATACTATGGGCCGGAACGAAACAAGATCATCGAATTCGAGATTAAAATTCTCTTTCAGCGTGTGATCCAGCGCCTGCAATTGATTTCCGGAAGCCGTCAGAAATTCGCCTTTCTGGTCGCCATCAAGATCATCGAATACGAAAAAGTGATCTGCGTCAATTTTTCTTTCCAGGACTTTCTCCACCTTACCCATAAAATAAACCCTCATAATGCTTCCCGCGGTATCTGTAGTTACAAGCCGGGCCAGCTCATTGCCCCTGCTGATATCCAGGTAAAAACAATTGTTGGGAGAAACCTGAAAATACTGCTTTACTGATACGCGGTTACTCCCTTTCCGGTCGAGAATATAAAATTTATACTTGTCAATTGCAACGATATAATCCTTACTTCCAACTCTGAAATGCTGAACCGGTTGTAAAATTTCATTATCCGTACGGTCAGGCTGCCATCCGGGTATCACTTTCCCGCTTTTATCGTACATGTAGATTTTCTTGTCTTCACCCGGAACACAGATACGAATGGTGCCATCCCTGTCGTAATCAAAAACAGAAATTCCTGCCGTTGCAGGAGAACGTAAGTCCAGGGGATATTGTTCAACGTGGTTTCCGTTCCGGTCGAGTAAATAGATTTTTTGCCGGGTACTAAAAAGGTATTGCATCTTCCCGTTCTTAAAATAATCAACCTGGAAAACATCCGATTTCACAGGCCCGTCTATCATTTTCTTCCATAAAATGATTCCGGCATTGCTAAGAAGATAGATCTGATTTTTCTCGTCCTGGATGAAAATTTCCTTCTCTTTTGTTACATGGTTTAAAACAATTGCCGGCTTAAAAATTGTGGTTGTATCAATCCGGCTTTCCCACACTGTATTAACACTCCCGCTAAAAATTCCCGAGTAGCCGATGAAAAAGTGGCTGTATAATAAATCATCAGCGGCTGAATACTGGATACTGACTGCATTAAATTTCGAAATACTTCCTTTGCTTTTTTGAATAAACTCTTTCGCCGGTTCAGAAAACATCCCATCACTGCTTTCCACAACTGATGAAGGTTTAGCAAAAAGATAGAAATTTGAACGACTGGAAATATTCTCCCCAAGTGATGAGTACGATTGCCCTGAGGCAATTGTATTGCCCAAAATTACCTGGTAAATGAATTCTTTCAGTGAATTAAAAGAATTTGCAAAAACGATATAGTTATTTACAAAAGTAAAATAGTCGTTTCCGGGGGATGTAAAACCGGGACCGAAAACCATCGAGGGTATCCCTCCCACCGGTAATTTGTATACCTTAATAGTATTGTTGTTATCAATTTTATAATCAAGCATTAATTCTCCCGGATTCCGGCTATTTTTTTGAGCCCATACTGACAGCCATTCACTGAATTGTTGTTCTGCCAGGCTCTGGCTTTTAAGCTCCATGAAAAAAAACGGCTGTGAAGTCCGGCCCGATTGCATTCCGGCATACCCGTACTCATTATTGATCATTTCCGCGAAACCTTTATCCAGATCAATTCCGTAGTCTCTCAAAAGACCATTCTTCCGGCCGGTAAGATCCTTTGAATCCGGATGCTTCTGCATAAATCCCGATAATTGTTTAAAAAACAGTTCTTTATCCGAAAATCCATAGGCTTTAAAGTAGCTAATCTGTTCCGGAAGGAAATCCGGACAGTTAAACTCAACCGGCTCCTGTCTGCGAAATATATTCAATTCCTGAGTCAGGCTATCATTCAGGCTGGTAAATCCATTTAAAATAAGCTTATCCGTAAAGATTTCTGCATCAAGCGTTCCCCATGAAGCAAAATTCTTTATGCCTTTAATCTTTTCTTTATTGGAAGGATCCAGAAAGTATCTGAAGATCTCTCCGGTATTTTGATAGTTCACAAAAATATTTAATGGAACTTTATTCCCTACTGTTTTTAAAATCATCGAAAATTCGGTCCGGGTAGTAATATTTACGTCAGGATTATACTGTCTGACCAATTCTTCAACCAGCTCGGAAGAAAAGGAACCAATAAGTACCCCTTTCAGAGTGGTAAAACTGAAAAACCGCATTCCTGACTTATCTTTCCAATTCAGGTCATAAATATTGCTGCCTTCAAAACGCCGTTTAGCATAACTGAATTCGGTAAGCTGTTTATAAAAAAGCTTTAAGAGGAGTTTATCCTGATTTCTGAACGATTCCGGCAGACAGTACAATATACCGGGTGTCTTGTTAGCCTTAAGGGATACGGATATACAAAGCCTTTTTCCCATAAATTCACGAACCTGGGAGTCCTTCTTCATAAGGCTGTCCAGTTGTTTTAAGCTTATCACTGACTCATCAAATAGTCCCGAAGATAAGAGCTCATTCCATATTTTATTATTGTTTTGTAATTCTGTAACAAGCGCGGGAAATGATGTAAATTCAATAATAATGGCTGTACTTTCGGGTAACAGGGACAAAGAATCATCAATTCCCGGTTTGCGTGTTTGAAACCAAAGAAATCCTGCTACAATTGCTGAAATTAGCAAAGTCCACAAAACCAGAGAAGTAAATTTCCTTAAACCACTCATTATTTTTGCAAATTATTCCCATTTAATTCTTTCATTCATCCGAAAACCCGGGTAAAACCATCACAGGTGGAATGATTTTTGTGGTAAAATCCTGCTAAAAACTTCTTATGAAATCCCTCAGGTTTTTTATACCAGTCTTACTCCTGTCCGGTTTTACCTGCAACAATGTCAATGCACAGATTATCACCATTCTCAATGAATCAACCAAAGAACCTGTTGAAAATATTGCTCTTTATAATTCCAGCCGGAACTACTCAACTTTGTCGGATGCAAATGGTAACGCAAATATCACAAATTTCGGGGAGAGTGACAGTATTTTTTTTCAACACCCCTCATACATCCTGCGGGTTTTTTTAAAAGAAGATCTGCTAAAAATAAAAAAAATATATCTTAGAAGGCGGGTAATTCTCATTGATGAGTTTGTTATATCTGCTTCAAAATACCTGGAAAATAAAAAGGACTTACCTTTTATGATTGATGTAATGTGCCAGATGGACATAAACAACGGTACGGCTCAGAATGCTGCTGATGTTCTGTTATCAACCGGAAACATTGCTATTCAGAAAACTCAGGGAGGTGGAGGCAGCCCGGTCATCAGGGGTTTTGAAGCCAATAAAATTCTCCTTGTAATTGATGGGGTTAGAATGAATAATGCCATTTACCGGAGCGGGCATCTTCAGAATGCCATCAGTATTGATAATTCTATTCTCGAACGGGTTGAGGTGATTTACGGGCCGACATCCCTGATTTATGGTAGTGATGCTTTGGGAGGGGTGGTTCATTATTATACCCTCGATCCGGATTTAGCTCCTGAGGATAAAAAAAACATTTTTACTGTTCATGCATCTACTCAATACTCCAGTGCTAATAATGGTAAAACAAGCCATCTCGACTTTAACCTGGGCGGAAAAACTATGGCTTCCCTGAGCAGTATCAGCTATAAAGATTTTGGGGATATCCGAATGGGAAAGAATAAAAATCCTTTTTATGACGATTTCGGTGAACTCAGACATTTCGTGCGCCGCATCAATGGTATTGATTCAACTGTTTCTAATCCCGATCCATTCCTGCAAAAAAATACAGGATATTCCCAAATCGACTTTCTTCAAAAATTTAAATATTCGCCTTCGAAATATTTCGACTGGATCATAAATCTCCAGTATTCAACCAGTTCTGATATTGATCGCCTGGATTTCCTGAACGATTATGATGCAGATGGAATAAACATGGCATATGCCCGCCATTATTATGGTCCGCAAAACCGTTTTTTTTCCTCCCTGAAGTCTGTAGTTAAGAAATCAAATCCCCTGTTTACCAACATGATCACAACTCTTGCCTACCAGAGGATAGACGAAGACCGGTACACCCGAAAGTTCCGCAGAGACAACCTGATGGTACAAAAAGAAGATGTTAATGTTTTTACTCTTAACCAGGATTACCTGAAACTTATCTCCAATGGGCTAAGTTTTAATTACGGGCTTGAAATGACTTATAACCGGGCTCTTTCAGCAGCTTACTACCAGAACATCACTGACAATTCGATAGGGTCCGCCCCTACCCGTTATCCGGACGGTGGCACGAATGCCTGGTCAGTAGCAAGTTATGCAAGCTATAAGTGGACTCTGAATGAAAAATATCTGATTTCAGGCGGACTCAGGTATCAATATGGTTCGTTTCATTCAAAATTCATCGGTGGTATTCTTCCTTTCGAAGAAATCAGCATCAGCAATCCGGCTCTCACAGGGAGCCTGAGCCTTGTTTATCATCCCGGGCTCAGCTGGCAGATCAATACAGTAGCCTCAACCGGTTTCCGGAACCCAAATGTTGACGACTATGGAAAAGTAAGAGCAAAGGACGGAGAGGTAACAGTTCCCAATCCTGATCTGTCTCCGGAATATACCTATAATTTCGAAATTGGTATCCGGAAAACAATTGAAGGTTATATAAAACTTAGCGCTACAGGATATTATACTTTGCTTACCGATGCTATCATCAGAACCTCTTATTCATTAAACGGAAGTGACAGTCTATTTTACGACGGTGACATGTACCGGATGATCACCAATTCAAACGTAAGCAAAGCCTATATAAGAGGACTTTCTTTTGCTGTTAATTCGGATGTAAACCGGAACCTTCTCATAAAAAGTACTCTGAACCTGATCAGTGGAAGAGATCAAACATTTAATGAACCAATGGCGCATATTCCTCCTGTTTTCGGAAGGACATCCATATTGTACCACATCAAAAAATACTCAGGTGAGTTATATATGGATTACAACGGGTGGAAGCATCTCAGCGATCTCTCCCCGCATGGAGAGGATAATCAATCAGAAGCTACGGCTTATGGTTTCCCATCGTGGTATACTTTAAATATCATGACAAATTACATGATCACAGAGGTTGTACAAATACAATTTGCTGTCGAGAATATTTTCGATTCGTTTTACAAAACATTTGCATCCGGTGTGGCAGCGCCGGGAAGGAATTTCATTATTTCCTTAAGAGTTACTGTTTAAATAAAGGTGAGTACGCTACGCTTAGTGAGTAAGTTGTCCTTTGTGAGACTCACTTTCACTCACTATTTGGTAAGCTCCTGAAAAACCTCCTCCAAACTCATCTCTCTTTTCTGCATTGATAAAACTGTTAGTCCTTCTGATACAGCAAAATTAAAAAGTAAAGGCCTGATATCTTTCGAGGGATCGGTTTCTACAAGCATTTGAGTTTCACTGATAAGCTTCAGTTTTAAAACCCCGGAAATGGATTCTATCTTTGCTGAATCGGGCTTCCTGTCGAATTCAATCATTAGGGTTTCTCTGTCGATACCTGCGCTCAGGGCAATTTCACCGGGTTTCCCATCGGCAACAATCTCTCCGGCTTTTATGATGATCACCCTGTCACATATCGCTTCCACTTCCTGCATAATATGGGTAGAAAGAATTACTGTTTTTTCTTTACCAATTTTTGATATAAGGCCCCGTATTTCTACAATCTGGTTGGGATCCAGCCCTGAAGTGGGTTCGTCAAGAATCAGTATCTCCGGATCATGAATCAATGCCTGCGCCAAACCTACTCTTTGACGGAAACCCTTTGACAAAGCAGAAATTTTTTTATGACTCTCCGTCAGGAGCCCTGTCTCGGAAATGATCTGTTCGATCCGCTTTTTCCTGTTGACCCTCAGAGGATAATGTCCGGCTACATAACTTAGATATTCCCTGACGAACATGTCGGTATACAAAGGATTATTCTCAGGAAGATAACCCATCAGGCGGCGAATCCCAAGGGAGTCATCTTCCATCTTTATCCCATTAATCCAAACTTCCCCTTCTGTCGCGGGAATAATACCCGTGATAATTTTCATGACGGTTGATTTTCCGGCGCCGTTTGGACCGATAAATCCAACAATCTGTCCGCGTTCTACTTCAAAACTAATACTTTTCAATGCAGCCTGAACTCCGTAATATTTGGTGATATTGGCTAATTTAACCGACATATTGTGATATTTGTTACAAACATAGTTAATAATACACCGTAGATTATTCGCAAATTAAAATAAAATTTGGTACTCCCCGCCTTGCGGGCGGAATATGAATCGTGTCATTGAATTTCCGGCAACTTTTTTACCCCTTAGGAAAATGATTCCGGATTTATTAATTTCAGTTTTAATTTATTAAATATTCATAAAACATTTTTTTTAATAAATTTACAATCGTTGACTAAACCACTTTCCATGAAAGTATCGATCCTGATCCCCTTTTTAATTTATATTATCCTACTTATAATAATTGGTATTTACACAAGGCGTTCTGCATCTACCGGAATAGCTGGATTTTTCCTGGGAGAAAGAAAGATGAACGGTTTTGTAATCGCTATCTCATCAGTCATTTCGGCCAGAGGATTATGGTTGTTGTTAGGGATTACGACGCAGGCTTATATCATGGGATTCTCAGCGATCTGGCTGATTGTGGGATTCATTATTTCGGAATTTCTGTTATTTTATTTTCTGGCCCCGTTAATCCGGAAATATTCAGAAGAAAATAACTGTTTAAGTCTTACCGACATATTCGTATCCCGCTTATCAGATAAAAAGAATTCTCTCAGGATAATTATTTCAATGGTACTATTGTTCTTTCTGATTAGTTTTATTTCATCACAACTGATAGGGGGAAGCAAAAGTCTTTATGCTTTTCTTGGACTTTCTTCCACAAACGGAATCATCATTACAGGCGTTATGGTTCTGTTAATTACTTTTTTCGGGGGATTTAAAACCCTGAGCTATTCAGATGTTCTTCATGCAATTATTATCCTTACGGTATTAATCGGATTACCTGTTATTATATTGATCCGGAGGGATGGATTCAATAGTATACAAACTGAAATTCTATATTCCAATCCATTGTTTTTCAGTATTAAAGCTCTTTCGGTTGGAACCTTGCTTGGATTTCTTTCTTTAGGTCTGGGTTCACCGGGAAATGCACATATTTTAGTTAAATACATGGCAATAAGAGTTCCGGTCCATTTTCCCCGTGTAGCAATTTTCAGCGCTTTAACTAATATTCTTTTATCATCGGGAGCCCTTTGCATCGGGATCTTTGCCAGGTTATATTTTCCGGCTGCCGATTCGATTCCCGGGGCCGATCCGCAAAATGTTTATTTGGGTTTAGCTGATGTTGTCCTTTCACCTGTTCTGCTCGGGATTGTCTTAACTTCTGTTTTCGCTGCTGTTATGTCGGCAACCGGCGCTCAAATACTCGTGTCTGCAAGTACTTTGACCAGAGACTTGTATGAGAAATCCTTCATGAGCAGAAGGTTAGTTTCACAGGTAAATCTTGTTTTTTTTAGCAGAATAGCAATTGTGGTTTTGATATATTTTTCAATTCTTATGGGATTATTAATTGACATCAACTTCTCCGATTTCGTTCTTTTTGCCTGGGCAGGTTTAGGCGCCTCTATCGGTCCGGCTATCCTCCTGACTTTTTTCTGGAAAGGTTCAACCAGCAGTGGGATCATGGCGGGAGTAATTACCGGAGCATTGACCGTAATCATTTGGAAATTAGTTCCAGATCTGTCAGAAATTATTTATGAACTTATACCGGGATTTATACTTGCCTTGCTCGCGATCTGGATTGGAAGCCTGGTCGATAAAAAACTGATTTCCAGAAGATTCAATCGCACGGCACTATATGAAGATATTAATAAAGTCGGATGGCAGGATTGATTGATTAAGACCCTGCAGATATCATCGTTTTCAGGTTTTACCTGCCGAACATAAACTGTCCCATCTGTGAAAATGTTGCTTTTGGGTTAACACACATTACAGGAATCCTGGAAGGATTATCGATTATGTATTGTTCGGAAGCGCCAAAAAGATAATCCAGGAATGTAATATGTTTTGTGGTGGTTATTAAAATAAGGTCAGCCTTGATTCCCTTTGAGAAGGAAAGAATTTCTTTACCGAAATTCCCCGATTTCCTGGCAGTATGGATCTCATAATCCAGATTGTTCTGAATCAGAAAGCGTATAGCAAAATTCAGGTTCACGTTTACTTTTTTCACGAGGGAAGAATCTGTAACCGGGGTTTTGATGAGATGAACTTTGGAATTAAAATATTTTCCAAGATAAATAGCCCATTGTAATTTTTCCTTATTTTCGGATTTAAAGTCAATAGGGAATACAATATTAGAGTACCTATCCATGTTATCCGGCTTATCGTGAACAACGATAAACGGAATTGCTGAACCGATGATGACTCTAAGTGCACGGCTTCCTATATATTTTTGCCAACCCTTTATCCCGTGTGTTCCCATAATAACCATGATTGCATCGCTGTCGGTGATATATTCAGTTATGGCCGAGAATAAGCTCCCTTCAAGAATCACCGATTGGCACAAAACTTTTAAATCTGTCTGTATTCTGGTAATTTCCTTTCTTATTTTCTCCTCAGCCTCAGTTCGGATCAGAGAATCTCCCGGCTCAATAACATGAACCAGACGAATTTGAGATTCTACATTTCGCGAAAGTTTTATCGCGTGAAGCAAGGCATTCTCAGATATCTGGGTGAAGTCCCAGGTAACCAGCAAAACATTTTTCACCTGATCCATAATCTCTGCCATTTAATTAATACAAAGTTACATTTTTTAACTAAGTATTAAAAGAATCTATTAATATCTGCGAGAAACTTTTATAATAAACAATAAATAAACTTTGTCCTCCCAAAGTCTTGCGTCCCTTTGATCAGCCATGTGTGGATTTAAAATTTAGCCCGGTTTCTGCTAAGCCTCCACCGTGCCCGGGCAGGAACATGAATACTCTTTATAAACGCTAAATTTCCAATCAAAATTGTATTTTTGCAATATATTAACATTCCATAAAATAAATTAAGGAAGCACAAAATGAACAGAAGCGTAATTAAAGAGTTGCTGAAATCAACAGAATATGAAACCGAAGTATTGGTAAAAGGCTGGGTCAGGACGAAGCGAGGTAATAACTCGGTTGCTTTCATTGCCATAAACGACGGCTCCATTATTCATAATTTACAGATTGTTGTTGACGTTGCCTCTTTCGATTCAGAACTTCTGCGACGAATAAGTACCGGAGCTTGTATTGGTGTTGTGGGAAAGCTCGTTGAGTCGAAAGGACAGGGTCAGAAAGTAGAAGTCGTTGCGGGCAAAATTGATCTTTATGGTGAAGCAGACCCTGAGATTTATCCACTTCAGAAAAAAGGGCATTCATTTGAGTTTTTACGGGAAATAGCTCACCTGCGCGTAAGGACCAACACTTTTGGGGCCGTTTTCCGCGTTCGTCATGCATTGGCATTCGCCGTCCATAAATACTTTAACGATCTCGGATATTATTACATGCACTCGCCAATAATTACTGCTTCCGACGCGGAAGGCGCCGGAGAGATGTTCCGCGTGAGCACACTGGATCCGGATAATCTTCCCCTCACAGATGATAAAAAAGTAGACTATAGTAAAGATTTCTTCGGTAAAGCAACCAACCTCACCGTTTCGGGTCAGCTTGAAGGAGAACTTGCCGCCCTTGCACTTGGCGGTGTTTATACTTTTGGCCCCACCTTCAGGGCTGAGAACTCCAATACCCCGCGTCACCTGGCTGAATTCTGGATGATTGAACCGGAAGTGGCATTTAATGACATTCATGATAACATGAACCTTGCTGAGGATTTTCTGAAATACCTTATTAATTATGCCCTGAAGAACTGTTCGGATGATCTGGAGTTTTTAAATTCCATGGTCGACAAAGAACTTTTTGAAAGATTGAAATTCGTGGTAAACAATAATTTCATCCGCATGTCGTATGAAGGCGCTATCGATATTCTGAAAGCTTCAGGACAGAAATTTGAATTTCCGGTTAACTGGGGACTCGATCTGCAGGCCGAACACGAGCGTTACCTCGTGGAAAAATATTTTCAGTGTCCGGTTATCCTGACCGATTATCCCCGGGAAATAAAAGCATTTTACATGAAGCAAAACGATGATAACAGGACTGTCAGGGCAATGGACGTCCTTTTCCCCCGAATTGGTGAAATCATCGGCGGTTCTCAACGTGAAGAAAATTACGATAAATTACTGGGCAGAATTCGTGAATTAGGTTTGCCCGAAAAGGAATTATGGTGGTATCTTGATACCCGGAAATTTGGCACGGTAACGCACAGTGGTTTCGGTCTGGGTTTCGAGCGACTACTGCTGTTTGTAACCGGGATGGCGAATATAAGGGATGTAATACCATTCCCAAGAACACCAAGAAATGCCGAATTCTAATCAGTTTATGAACTTTACAAACTAATGCTCAACCAGAGACTCCAGCAAAAACTGCTTCAAAAGCTATCTCCTCAGCAGATCCAGATGATCAAGCTGCTGGAGATACCTACTATGCAACTGGAGCAGAGAATTAAGAAAGAGATGGAGGAAAATCCCGCGCTGGAAGAAGGGGTTGAAGATGAACTGGATCAGCCTGTTGATGAAGAAAATTATGACGAGGAGGAGGAGTCTGCCGAAATCCAGAAAGAACAGGATGAGTTTTCCCTTGAAGATTATATCGGTGACGATGATACTCCCGATTATCGACTGAATACAAACAATTCATCGAAAGACGATAAGTTTGAAGATATTCCTTTCTCCGTCGGGAACAGTTTCCATGAATTTCTGGAGTCACAGCTCGGACTCAGAATGCTTAACGACCGGCAGAAAATGCTTGCCGGGTACCTGATCGGAAATATTGATGAAGAAGGATATATTCGCCGAAAACTCGAAGCTATTGTTGATGATCTTGCTTTTGGTATGGGTTTCAAAACCGACGAAGTTGAACTGAGGGGAATACTCGAAATCATACAGGACTTTGATCCGCCGGGTGTTGGCGCCCGCGACCTCCAGGAATGCCTGCTGATACAGATTCGAAAAAAAAATCTTGACGACCCTGCAGTGCTTAATGCTCATGAAATTCTGAAGTTCCATTTCGACGAGTTCACACGACGTCATTACGATAAAATTCTTAGTCGGATGAATATTACAGAAGACGATCTTAAAGATGCCATCGACGAAGTTATCCGCCTAAATCCCAGACCAGGAAGTACTTATAGCGATCCCATAAATAAAACTCTGGAACATATCGTACCCGATTTTATCCTTGAGATTAACGACGGAGAATTGGAGCTTACTCTAAACAGCAGGAATGTTCCCGACTTGCGCGTAAGCCGTGCGTATTACGAAATGCTTGAAAATTTCAGCGCAAAAAAAGATAAAAACACCCGTACCGAAAAGGAAGCGGTGAATTTTGTGAAACAGAAACTCGACTCGGCCAAATGGTTTATCGACGCGATTAAACAAAGGCAAAACACCCTGCTTCTCACCATGAACACCATACTTCATTACCAGAAGGAATATTTTCTCGAGGGAGATGAAAAAAAACTACGCCCGATGATCCTTAAAGATATCGCAGATGTGACAGGGCTGGATATCTCCACAGTTTCAAGGGTTGCCAACAGTAAATACATTCAAACACACTTCGGTATATTATCTTTGAAATATTTCTTTTCCGAGGGATTGCAAACCGATTCAGGCGAAGAAGTCTCAACCCGCGAAATTAAAAAGATACTGGAAGAATGTATTGAAGCTGAAGATAAGAGAAAACCCGTTACGGATGATAAACTTGCTGAAATTCTAAAAGCAAAAGGATACCTCATCGCACGACGAACTGTTGCAAAATACCGTGAGCAGCTTAATATTCCGGTGGCGCGCCTTAGAAAGGAACTCTAACAACTCTTTCAGTCCTGATGCTAAAAAACCGCCATGCTTTTTTCCTTTATCCTTCACCCGTTATTTATGCCCCTTGCTGGTATGACCATTTTGCTTTTTACGGGTAGTTATGTATCATTGCTCCCTCTGCCTGCGAGAAAAATAATTATTTTCCTGTTTGCCTCATTTCTGTCAGGCTTCCAAATCCGAAATTAAAATTACCAAATGAATGATTTTCATCATATCCCTTTACCAAATCCTGCTTTATTTTTACCCTCATATCTATTCAGAAAATTATGGAACAAAGAACTATCCCAAAAGAATGGCTCCAGGAGTTCAGCGTTAATGTCAAGTTCATTGACGAACAGCACCGGTATTTTTTTAAGGTTTTAAAAGAACTTGAAGAGATGGTGAAATCCAATTCCTGTCGTGAAAATATTTCCGGTATATTTTTTTCATTAGTTCATTATGTGGATAATTTTCTGATACAGGAAGAAATCCATTTCAAGGGATTAAAGTATCCGGGCCTTAAAGAGCATCATCTTAAGCATGATGTATTTGTATCAGGTATAATAAATCTAAAAGACGATTTTGCAAACGGTAAATCAGATGTTTGTGATACTCTTCTCGCCTTCATGACCGATTACTTTTACGAACATATTCTGGGGTATGATCTTAAGGCAGTAGAGTATTTGAAGGGATTATGATTGAATTATGAATTATAAAATAGTTTTAATTCCTTAGCTGACAGATAAATCTTACCGGCAATTCCATCGTTTCCCCTTTAACCTTTAAACTTTAGCCTTTAAACTTTTATTTTTTCCTTACATTTGCTTCAAAATATTGCCCTGGAATAATAGATATGAAAAGATTTTTCGCCCTGGCCTTTTTGTTTGCAGCACTGTTATCCTGCAAAGATGATTTAACAAAAATTAAAAAAAGGGTAATAATCCCAAGAGAGAAATTCGTTGAAATACTTGTTGGAATTCATCTGACAGACGTAATAACTACCGGAAGCAGTTATTACAGGATTTATGAACCCGGTGACACCGTTGACCTATATGCTTCAATATTCGAAAAATACCAGGTTACTAAAGCAGAATTTGACACTACGGTTGCTATGTATATCCGCCAACCAGAAGTTTATCTTAAGGTTTACGATGAAGTTCTCCTGAAACTTAATTACATGCTCGATACTCTGAAAAACAATAATCCACTGTTTTCAAGGGAAGCTATTGAAGAGTAAAAAACTATGAGAACCAGAAAAATTTCAGCCAGTTACATCTTTTCAGGCAGTTCAGGTTTTCTGAAAAACGGGATTTTAAGCCTTTCCGAAGATGGACGGGTACTTAAGCTTACTGATACCGGCGGAAAACTAAAGGAAGAAGCCCATCTCGAACACTATAATGGAATCCTTTGTCCAGGCTTTGTAAACGCTCATTCCTATCGCGAATTATCACACCTGCGAGGGAAAATCCCCCGAAACATCAGAACACTATTGGTACATAATCTTTTTACCAGCGAAAGTGATTTTCAGGAATCTGAAATCGAAAAAGCCGATATCTACTGGGTTCTCTGCCCTAAATCGGATTTTTATATCACGGGATCATATCCCGGGAAGTTCCTGATGGATCAGTTTTCAGATCGAATCTGTATCGGAACTGACAGTCTGGCTTCAAATGATAAACGCTCTACCTTGGAAGAGTTATTAATCTTGCAAAATGTTTATCCTGAAATTACCCTGCAGGTATTACTATCCTGGGCAACCCTGAATGGTGCAAGGGCTCTGGGTATCGATAACTGGTGTGGCAATTTTGAAGAAGGCAAAAAACCCGGTGTTATCCTGATTGAGAATGTGGATATCCTCAATCTTCGCTTGAAAAAAGAAACACGTGTGAAGGTATTGGTCAGCAAAGCTTAAAGATGAGAATTAAGCGCAACGACGCGGAGGCGCAAAGTGTCCGCAAATTTTATTTTATTAATTGCGCATTGCATTGCGCCCTTGCGTCTCTGCGCTTAA
>CAYGFI010000008.1:67616-67867 GCA_964349045.1 uncultured Chitinophaga sp. | reverse complement strand
CTTTTGATAAATTCCCTGCTTTAATGAAGCATAAAAGCGGATCAATTTTTTTAATTACAAAATTCGGGTTGCAATACACCGCAATATGTTTAGCGAAGGGATTAAAAGAAGAAGGTTTGTATGGAATTGGATATGTGTTAAAAACAAAACAACTAACTGATTTTGAAAGAATGCCAGCCGGATTTTTTATAGAATTAATTTGCGAATAAATTTCTTTGATTTTTTCTTCTGTGATTCCATAACCGCTATTT
>CAYGFI010000008.1:0-67606 GCA_964349045.1 uncultured Chitinophaga sp. | reverse complement strand
GTAATGCCTAAACTATATGAGCCAGATGCTATTATTACAAATCCACCATTCAGCCAATCGATTGAATTTATAAAAAAAGCACTTAAAGAGGCTCCAATAGTTGCTATGCTTTTAAAATCGCAATACTGGCATGCGAAAAACAGATATGAGTTTTTTATGAATAATAAGCCCGCTTATGTTTTACCTCTTACCTGGCGACCTGATTTTTTAGAACACGAAAGAAAATCCGGAGAAAAAAAAGGAGCTCCGACAATGGAAGTATTCTGGACCGTTTGGATAAAAGATCTGCACAATACTCAATACATACCACTTTTAAAACCATAAATACATAATGAAAATAGTTAAATTTCATGCTTTTGGCACTAATGGAAATTCAGATCCAAGGCACAGGGAAGGAAGTAATAGTATGTGTAGTAATTGTAGTCAAAAATTTACGTATTGGGATGATCTTAATTTAAGTCCAAATGACAAAAAACTAAAATGTGCTAGTTGTAAGGGTATAATAATAGATTTAATCAGAAAATAAAACCATAATTCCAAAACCTCAAAACAAAAACTATGATAGACCACAGAAGATCCGAAATGGAACAACTTTCCATTCATTACGTTGGAAACAACGGCAACGGCGAAGAAATGAAACTTTCGGAGGCCCCCTTTGAATTTAAAGATGAAAGGATTAAGGATTTGCTTATGCACTATTTCCTGACACCTTTTAAGTCTGGTATTTACTTTCACTTAAAGAAAACACACCACGATATTTATGGTCTTATAGAAGATTTTTTTAAATATAAAACTAACATGCATTCATTGTCCAAAAGAATAGCATCCCGGTTGTTTGATGCAAGCGTTCATCCTAAAATACATGGCGGTGAGTTTTACATGGCTTATTTTAAAGATATGGTAGTAGATGGGGAGTTATGCGATGCTATAGGAATTTTTAAAACAGAGACAAGAGAAAATTTTCTCCGCATATCAGAAGGTATCGACAAGTTTGATGTAGAATCTGACAAAGGGATTAATCTAAATAAATTAGACAAAGGCGCTTTGATCTTTAACACCGAAAAAGAAAAAGGGTATAAGGTAAGCATGATTGATACCAACTCTAAAAGCCCGATGATTTCCCTTTACTGGCAAGAGGATTTTTTACACCTGGTACCACGCGAAGATTCTTATTTTCATACCGGTCATTTTATTGAGGCGGCAAAGGGATTCTGCGAAGAAGTACTTACAGAAGAAAATAACGTTCCCAGAACGCAGCAAATGGCTATTTTAAATAAAAGCATTAACTTTTTAAAAGGCCGGGATAAGTTTACAATGAAAGAATTTGAAACCGAAGTAATGCCCCAGCCGAAAGTTCAAAAAGAATTTAAAAAATATTTGTCTGAGTATGTAGAAGCTACAAACATAAAGGCTCAGGAAGAATTTGAAGTATCAAAAACGGCGGTTGATAAAAATAAAAAATACTTGCGGGGCATAATTAAGCTGGACCACAATTTTCACATATATGTACATGGCATGCATGAGCTACTGGAAAAATGCTTTGATGAAGAAAAAGGGATGAAGTACTACAAGGTTTATTTTGAAAACGAAGAATAAACCCAGTACGTGAAACATTAAATAGGGTTTCACATGAAACTAAAATTGTTCCATGACTAAAAAAAGAATACGGCTTGTTGATCTGGGGGAAATAACAAAATTTCCGGCTTTCGTTCCTGCAAAGAAAAAAGGTTGCAGGGATCGGCACGGAGTTTCTAACTGCAGACACAAATCCGGCCTTTATTTTATTTTCGAAAACCGGGTACTGGTTTATATTGGCATGAGCCGTTCAAACGTAGAGTCTGCGTTATACCGGCATTTTCAGGAATGGACTGATCAGAGATATTATGCGCATTACCCAAATAAGCATATTTGCCGGATTACATATAAAGACAAGCTGAAAAAAAACACGTATGAGGTCGGAATTATTTTATTGGAAGCCGAAGAAGTAATGGATTACGAAAAAGGCTTTATTATAGAGCACAACCCGCGCGATAACCGGCAGAAGTACGAAAACTACACAGAAGAATTTAAAATAGCAGAAGTAAGCCCGCACACCTTTGAAGATAAGGTAGGGGAAATTGCTGCAGGTCCAGAATTCATACCTTTTTAAAACCCCAATAAAAATGAAAACACTAACTAAATCACAAATCCAAAAACGCGCCCAGAAACTTACAAATGCAGCAAGAAAATTATATAAAAAAATTGATAATTTAATGGATGAATCAGAAATTAGTTGTAAGGGCTGCACAAAACAAGAAATTACGAGAGGAAAACACGTAGATTTTGATACAATGGCAAATAAATTGTCAAGAGCGCGAGTAATATCATTAGATGTTGTTGAAATCCTGAAAACAGTATAATGGAAATACACCCGGATCAAAAAGACTACTACGAAATTTTAAAGCACACCATGCTGTTTGCCTGCATTTGGACCGAAAGGCCCGAAGGCGGTTATAATAGCACGGACTGCCGGCCGTTCGTCGCCATTGACAAAGGAATTAACAAGGGCGTTAAGTTTTACGAAGGTCACTATATTGATGCCCGAAAAAAATTTGATGAAGGCGGCAAGGCTTTAAAAGATCCGGAAGATAATTTTCAGCGCCAGATTACCATTGATTCCGGGCTGACTTATAAGCCCGTTACTTCTTTTGAGGCCAGCGGGCATGATCGAATTTATGTAACGAACGACTTAGATGAAATCTGCCGGTTGTACCTGGCCCGCTTTAACAAGCCTGCGCATGAGTAATTTCACCCCAAAAGAAATAGCGGCCAGCAAAGCCGGAGCCCTGGTTAAAATCCGCGAGATCCTTGACAAAGAAGATATAGAGGCACAATTTAAGGACCGGTCGGGGGACTACCATTCCGCTGAAAAATTTATTGTAAGCTGGTCTGGAAACAATATTGGCATCCCTTCAGAATTCAGCATTTGTAAGACAGATTCATTTTATCAGGGCTATTCAGGCTTCAAAGCAATTTATTGTGTGGCCTCCCTTTTCCATCAAAAACAGTTGAAGGGATTTTCAAGTATTGAACTGGCCCTAATTACTATTGGCATGAGGCTAACAAAAAAAGCAGATAGGCCAGAATTTTTTCAGAAATACGCAGTAAAATATAACGAACGAATTAAAAAACAACAATTATGCAGCAACAGGCCAGAATCCACAAGCTCGGAACCGAGTGGTGGGCTATAAAAAATGATGAACAGTATAACCCGTATAATCATTGGCTGCTTGAAAAAAACAAGCTGGCTAAAATAGATCCGGAAAGCCTGAAAATTGAGCAGGGCCAAACCTTCATTCATTTAGGGAGCGGGCGTAAGCATACCTGCCGGTCGGTCATAAAGAAGCCAAACACGCCAGCCCGAATATTTATCCCGGAAAACGAAGGCACCCATTATGCCATGATGGGCCAGAAACCATCCCCCGCTCCGGTATTCTTTACCCCTGATCAGGTAAGTAAATTCGCAATAGGAACCATTATTAACGTAAAAATAGAGGGCAACCTCGCTACCATAGTATGAGCGCAATTATGACCTCCGTGTTTTACACCGGCCCCTACAAAACAGATATTGTACGCACAGCCAGCAATCGGGCTTATATATGCGGTCCAATAACAGGCATTGAAGATTTGAATAGGCCAGCTTTTACCGCCGCTGAAACGTTCCTGCGCGATATGGGCCTAACGCCAATAAACCCGCATGTGATTAACCCAGTACAAAATAAAAATTCAGGCCATAACCCAGAAATTCCGTGGTGGCATGAGGCTATGAGAAAAGACTTAAAAGAACTGGCCTCATGTGGCCTTATATTCATGCTTCCAGGCTACGAAAATAGCCTAGGCGCAATATTTGAAATTATCACGGCATGGCGCTTAAAAATTCCAGCCTTTGATATGGCCTTTTTATTTAAAAGTGGCCTTGATATTGAGGCTGCAAAGGCCATGATATTGCACCCAGAGGCCAGCTATATACCCCTACATATTTTCGGGGTAGGCCGCATTTCTCCCACACTTGAAAGCCTGCAGGAATTCACTTTTAAATTAACTTCTGATATTTTGGAAAAAGAAGGAATTTCTGCGGCGGCTGTTTAAAACTTTTTTAAATTCACTTTTAAATTAACTATATTTGCGGAAACCAAAACCAATTTCCCATTTATGGAACAATTTATCTCTACCATCCGTCAGATTCGATTAAAGGTTGATATCTGCATGAACTCAGTAAAACTACTTACCCCATCAAGAGAAGTAAGTTCTACTTTTACCGCCCTGCAATTAACAAAAAGTTGGTTGGGAGAAATGTTAAAAAACTGCGGTACCGAAAACCCCTATCCAAAAAGTACCGATGCAACAAGCCCGGTAATTGAGAAACAAGCGGAACACAGTAAAGACACTTTTATTGATGTAAATCAGGAAGACTGCAAAGAAATTTTTACCAGCGGAGATCAAACCGCCCGCGTAAAGTTCTTCAGGTTTATTATGGATGGAATAATTCATGATATTGAAAGTCTTTTATTTCAAATCCCTCACACCAATTTTGGTAATTTAATTTCAACTCAATCCCAACAAAAAATAACGTTGGCAACCGTTAACGCATGGCAGTATGCAATCAATTCTAAAATCTGGTTGGGCTGGGAACTTAATTCAATTCGTGAAAAACAAATCGCTCAATCCTAATGGCACTTTTCAGAAACTACAATCAAAAGGATTACAAAGCTCAGATTAACTTCTTTGCTAAAGAAATGCATCCCGAAAATACTCCCCCACTGATGGAAAAAAAGAAGTGGGGGAGCCGCTTAAACCCAAAGGATAAATTAAAAACCATGGTAGTTTACGAGCAGGGCAATTCTAATTCATATACACCGGTAAAAAAGCGCGGGACCTACTACCTTAATGTGGGAGATGAATTCTATGAGAAACTTTCTGTTAGCAGCCGAATCGTACTTTTAACAGGGTTGTACTTTTTACAGGAGCGCATCCATACGGGAGATAAGGAATGGTACTTCTTCATTATCCGGATAGTTGAAGTATGCGAAGTAAATTTTAAAAAGGAATTTTACCGGCAGGATGTTTTAAAGGATGCGGTCACGATTTCTAAATACTTAGACCTTCGGGAAATTAATGATCAGGCAAAAAGGACCTTTCTTTTCCTGCTAGGTTAATGGCGTTGGAGCTCAAAAATAAAACGGTAGCAACTACAGGGAGCGTTTATTACGATTCTTTTAAAGATGGAGATTATTACAAGCGGGTAAGAGTTTCAAACCACTTGAAGAACAAACCAGGGCACAATAAAAGGTTCTTTAATATTTTCAGTCATAAACCACACAAAATGCCGGAAACGGTTATACTGGAAATAATGAATAAGGATCTACTTACAAAAGAGTTAACGGAAAAAATTAGAAAAATCGGAGGCAATGGCAAACGCTAAAAGCAAGTTTATAATGGTAATCAGTCCGCTGTTTATCTTCTTCCTTTTTAATGCAATAAAGGAAATGGCGCTTTATGCGATCTGCCGGTTATACAACCTGCCTTTTATTTCACAAATATGTTCTGGTGTTTCAATCGGATTATTTGTAATAACCGCAATTACTTTAATTATAACTTGTATAAGAATGATTAACGTATTTATTTTTCGGGCTAATGTATAGATTTGTAATAGGACTCTTTTTGTTTTTACGATGGCCTGCAGCCCTATATGTTATTTGCAGTGCAGTTAGTAAAAGTTGGGATGTTTGTCGATGGAATGGCAACGCCGTAAGTGTGATTTTTGTTTTTGTTTTTATAGTTCTACTTAAAAAAATATAATTTATGTCAGGATTTAAACAGTATTCGGAAAAAACAAGGGATGATTTTCACACGATCTATTTGGACCGCCGGGCTGAACTTGAAAAGCTGGTAAAGGCCGAACAGGCTAAGAAAGCAGATAATCATGCATTAATAAAAGCATACCAGAAAAGAATTTTAATACTGGACCTTTCAATCCGGCTGGTTTATAATACAAACTGGCTTAGTGAACAAAAGGTGTTTCACCTGGATAGATTGGCAGGCCAGCTTAATTCACCAACTGCAGACAAAGAGGCAAAAGAAGTTGCGGCGATAAATATTCACCGCATCCGTAAAATGAATAACTGTAAAAAGTGCTTTGAACGTGGGTTTACCGCGATCAATATAAGTATGGGGGAATTATCAATTTGCAATTGTGCAGAAAAAACGCTGGATATATTCTTAGTGCAGGATGTCTAAAGATAAAAAGCCACCAGATACAAAATACCGGCGTTTATTAAAGTCCAGGAAGATCCAGCAAATTGATGTGGTAAACCACACAGGACTTTTTAAAAGCCAGGTATCAAAGTTTGTAAAGGGATTTGCAAACTCAAAACTTTCTACGATTAAAAAGATTTGTGTTTACCACGGAGTAACCCCAAATGATATAATAGATTTTGAGGGATGGTACACAGAACCAAAGAAGAAAAAATAAAATGAATAGCAGCCAATATACAAACAGTTCCTTTGAAGTTACCCCAATGGGCTATGAGTATATTAACAACCTTTCTTTTATTTTAAAGCGAGAAATTGTGCCGCCGCACCTGCAGGTAATGAAATACCTGACTGATCAGAAGCGCGGAGTTTTTTATAGTGAATTAGCGGAAAAGAAGTTTCCGGAATTAAACGAATCTCTGGACTGGTTGAAAAACCGCCGGGCAATAAAAGAACCAAATGGAGGATAAATTTCAACCCAATCGGAAAACTAAGCAATATCTTAATAACAGAGTCAGTAAGAAAATACTAACTCTCAGAAAACAATTAAAATGGTCGCAACTTCATATCGCAACAAAAATCGGAATGTCTCAAAACAATTATTCAAGAATAGAAAGCGGAAAGTCCAAAATTACACTTGATATTATTGAGCGTATATGCGAAGCAATGGAAATAGTACCAGTAGAATTATTACAATAAAATTTAAGCCATGCAAACCACACAAATAATTCTTATATGCATATCCAGCGGTCTGGGTATTGCACTTTATTTTATTTTAAAGATGAAAACAGTTTGGGAAATTAAAATTCAATCTGACCATCCTATTGTAATTTATGCAGAAAATCTTTCTTCGGAACCAAAACCAGTAGAGTTATACGGATCATTTCAAAATAGGGCCGCGTTTAACTCAGGAAATTTGGAAGAAATAAGGTTATTAAGTGGAATCTCAGGATGTAGTTATCCGGAAATATTAGCCGTATCAGAATGTAAACCTTTTGAGGTTACTGAGATTAGACTTTCAGGAAAAGTACGAACTCTACTTTTCTTAAAAACAATTGTAGATTATAAGGAAGGAAATGGAAATTCATCCTGGTTCCCAATAGCTGTACGGCCCTTTATTAAAGCTCTTATGGCGACAGAGGAATTGGACCATATAGCAGATATAAAAATAAAGGTAAAACCTTTTATGGTAAATGGGGGAACCAGTATTTGTTTTGATCTTCTGGAAAAATCAAAAGTTGAATTTATAATTTACTACAAAAACACATATCAAACAAAAATGAGTGTTTATGAAAACATACTTTGTCGGATTTTTCCGAGATTAAAAAGAAAATATACAAATCCATTTCATAATGAAATTTACAACTAAAGCAGGTTTTTGCGCTATTGGAGCGGCAATATTTAGTGTTTTTATTACTCACTCTAATACTTGGATGTTTTGTATTCCGTTCGCGATTGTCTGTTTTTTACTTTCTATTTTCACTAAAAATAAAAATCAATGAATGGAGGATTTACCGCAATTAGACACATTTCATGTAAGAATGAAACACAGGAAATTAAGATATTTCATGTACGCGATGAATTGTTAAAAGGTTTTCCATATCCAGAAAGAAAAATTCATAAGGTTCGAATAAGCGGTCCGGAAAAATCGGTTAATCAATATTTCAGTAATGTCGCTAAAAATTCTGCTCACTCAATATCTGTAGATGGTAATGGCCTATGTGTTTTTGCAGAAGAAAACCTTCTACCGGTTAATTTAGTTCCGAATAACCTTGATATATTACCAGGCGAGGAAATGATCTTCCGATTTTATTTTAATTGTGGCGGACAAAACGGAGATCCCCACGATTTTGAAGTAGAAGAATATTATCGTGATGGTCAAAACTGGATTACACAACAATGCAAAGTTTGTAACTGCGCCCAGACAACCCCATTAAACGAATACCATCCAATTAAAAAAATGGGATTCATAAAAAAAGAAGATATAAAACCAAAACACACAGGACCTATGAACTATTACCTTGACACAGAATTTAATGAAGGCTTCCGCAGGCGGGGGATCTTCAATTCCCGCCAATGCCATTTTATTGATTTGATCAGCATAGGCATTGTTACCCAGGATTTAAAAACTTATTATGCAATAAGTAAAGAATTCAACCCGTATGAATCTAACGAATGGGTTAAGAAAAATGTGCTGGAAAAAATGGTTATTGAGTATATAGAAACCCAACACGGAGAAGCCCGAAACCAAATACTTGGCTTATTTGAAGGCGTAAGATTAGAGCATAAAATTAAGTACATACAAAAGCAGATCGGAAAAACAAATGATCAAATTGCAAAGGAAATTGTAATGTGGATTCATGGTTTTGATATAAGGAATAGCAATAATACGCTCTCCCAGGGAGAGGTAGAATTCCACAAAGAAAACATGCAGGCCATTAATTTCTACGGATATTATTCTGATTATGACTGGGTATTATTTTCTTCTCTTTTCGGTAAAATGAGCGACCTGCCTACTGGGTTTCCCATGTACTGTAATGATCTTATCCAAATGCTTGCCGCCAGAAATCTTAATGAAGAATGGATGAAGAAGCATTGCCCCGGCCCCGAAAACGAGCACAATGCGCTTACAGATGCGCTATGGAACCGGGAGCTTCATAATAAAATCATACCATTTGCCGCGATAAAGAGAGATTTCTAAAGGTTTTCAACAATTGTACTTGGTAACAAATTTTGCGGCTGATTCTCAGCTATATAAACAAAACTATGCAATATTTTTGTTAACACACGTTTTTTAAACAAAAGTATTGTATAGATTTGTTGCATAACGCGATTGACCAATGAAAAAATTAAAAGTACCTGTGGCCTTTACGGTGCCCGCTAAACCTGTAGACAATACAGTAAAGCAAGAAAAACCCGTTTACACTGAATTCATCAAAGAAATTCAGATGGCTCTTGCCGAAATCGAATACCACAGGGTAGAATGCGCTTCTATACTTCATAAGCGGCGAGAAGAAAGCACCCAATTAGATTACGAGATTAAATTGGAGCATCTTATTGTAGGGTTATACCAGCAAGTAACCGGAAAAACCATTTCAAGGATCTTTGCGTTCTTCAAAGAAAAATTACAACTGCAGACGTATTACGAAAAAGTTTCACTACAAGATTTCTACGGGGAATGGTTCACAAAATTTCTGTATATAAATATCAAACTACACAAAAGAGAGGACACAGATCCGAACCTGCAAGCCGGATGGTTACTAAAAGAGTTGGGCCGTGGCCGTGCAGATAAATATACCTGCGAGGCATTACTTAAAGAGCTTCAAAATATTTGGCTTTGGGGTAAGTTGGATGAAGAAACAAAAGAAATCGCCCGGCTGACTCTAAAAGAAAACAACAGGGAAACTGATGCCTATGGTATTTTAAATAAATCCTTCATCAAAAAGAACAAACATTTAAGCAACGTATTTTAACATGAATGAAGAATACCAAATGCAGCAATTCTTTACACCGCTCCCTAAAAAGAAGGAATCATGTGTAAATTGCAGTTTCCTGCATAAAACCCCTATTCAGAGGGATGGTCATAGATTTTATTGTACAAACCCCAAATCGACAAAAGGACCTGAAACAAACATTAATTTCCAGCGATGTATCTTATCTGGATCTAAAATTTCAACCGCACCCGAATGGTGCCCAAAATAAATGAAATCTATAATAATTAATATAAAAATTGCTATTTGGCACTTATCAAATTTGTTCTTCCCATTAAAACACGGTAATTTCTGTTTATCTAATTGTCGTCATAAATGGAAGTATATTTATACGGTTGGTAATTTACATTGTGAAAAGTGTAAAACCTGGTATAGTTTGGATTTAAGTGATTTGAAATTTTATGATACAGACTTTTTATAACGGGTTGCAGGTTGGCGCACCGAAGGGTAGTTTGCTCCCATACTTTTCGGTAAATGAAATGAATGGGAGCAAATTGCCGACCAACCTGCGTGTTACCAAATCGTTGCTCAAAGGGGTGGCTGTTGAAGATGAAACATTAATTAAATAAATATAAAAATGGAAGCAAAATCAATTTACATATATTCAAACGGAACATTCTCCTGCTTTGACAAAAACGGAGAACAAATGGGAGAAATCCAAAACAAATCTTGGATGGAATTGTTTTTGGAATACCTTGAAGCGAAAGGAATAGACCCAACCAAAGTAGAAACCATTGAAACTATTGTGAATGGGACTACAAAATATGTTCGACCAATTAAAAGAGAGGACGGATGGGGATGGGGATTTTCGGATTTCTAAATCGTATGGTGGTTGGCTGTTACCCCTTTGAGCAATGCTTGGTAACGGGTTGCAGATAGGCGAAGAAGCCGAAACGATAACTTAATTTGAAACAATAAATTTAATACTTATGAAAAATATTCTTATGAAACTGAAACGGCTTTTTTGCCTATGTGCTGTTAGCGGTAGTACGGGTTCGGAGCGAATAATCTGTGCTGCCGTTTGGTATAAAGAAATTCCAATTAAAAAGGAAATACCATTTGAAAGCACAAACCCAAAGAACTGTCCAACAGGATTAGTATTTAGTGGACATAGACACGGACATTGTATTTATACCAAATGTGCTGTAACTGGTTTGCGAGATGCTGAAAGCGGAGAAAATGAACAAGGCTTCCTTACATCAAAGAACAGATTTGTAAGCCGTGAGGAAGCGTTGATAATTGCATTGAGAGAAAATCAGGTAATGGATATAAAGGAAATTCGAGGGAACAGATTATTCTCGGAGGACTTGTATTAGTATTACCGCTAACGGATGAGGGTTTATGCAGTTAAATTTTTACCAATAAAAAAAATAGAAATGAAAAAATTTTATTGCATTAAACCCTGTGTTATAAGCTGATTTTAAAACTTTTTTGAGCGAAGGCATTATGAAAAACAAACTTGATATAAAGGTAACAGTAAAGGATAATCAGATAAAGATATTCATAAACGGAATTATCCATTTACTGATAAAGCAAGACCAGTTAATAGGTGTTCAATCGTGGATACTTGGTAATGACCACAACACTTACTGGATAGAATACACATTGAAAGACCGAGAAATATTAACTGGTTACGATGAATTGGATAAATGGAAAACGATACTGAAACTGTTAGACGAACAAAACCTGTGCGGTGGCAAGTTTTAAAATTTGCTTATAACATAGTATATGTATTTTAACAGCGCAACTAACTGATTTTAAAAACAAAACAATGAATATTTCTGAACACATTACATTCTTTGAACAGGAAATGAAGCGCCGGAACTTCGGTGAACAAACGATTGAAAATTATTCCTCTTGCCTAAAAAAATTCTTTGTTCAATCAAAAAAAGATCACCCGAAAAACATTAACGAAACCGATATTCGTAATTTCCTTTCAGAATTTTCAGAGCCGAACACCCAGAGATCTTACCACTCAGCTATAAAAAAGTTTTACGAAATTTGTTTAGGACAAAAAGAAAAATTCAAATACATTCCATATGCTCGGAAAGATAAAAAATTACCAATAGTTTTATCTCAGAATGAGATTCAAAAAATGTTTGACGTTTGCGAAAATTTGAAACACAAAACCATTTTGAGTTTACTTTATTCAGCCGGACTCCGTGTTTCTGAAATTATAAATCTTAAAATTTCTCATATTGATTCTTCACGAATGATAATTAATATTATCCAGGCAAAAGGAAATCAGGATAGGCAAGTGCCTCTTGCGCCTCCTGTTTTAGAGTTGTTGCGTAAATATTTTTTAGAATACAAACCGAAAGAATATTTATTCAATGGGCAAAATTCAAACCAGTACTGCGATAAATCTGTTTTGGAAGTTGTAAAGCAACTCGCATCAAAAGCCGGAATTAAAAAAAGAGTTTACACACACTTAATGAGGCATTCCTCATTTACCCACATGGTGGAGGGCGGTACGGACATTAATTTAATTCAGAAAATTGCTGGACATAAAAACGTAAAAACCACAAATTTATATTTACACATTTCGGACTCATTCATAAGCAAAATCAATTCACCAATTAGTAACATAAGAATTTAATGGATAAGGAAAGCAGATACTTATTGCAGCTGATAGATTGTAATTGTAATGACTGCAAATTTATGCAACGGGATTTTGAAAAACTGGAAAGGCACCGCGTTAGCTATGAAGGTACCGGATTAATGGATAGAATGGCTTTTGGGGATTGCACTAAATTTAATAAGCTGGTAGCTTTCCTGCCTGAAACCTGCCAGCCTCAGACACAAAGTTGTTTTGAACACAGACGAAATATTAACCATACAAACTAAAACCAAAATAAATGAAACACGTAGGAAAATCAATTGAAAAATTTCGGAAAATACAGAAAGTTTCTGTACTGGTAATTGCGAAGGAAACCGGAATTAAAAAAGAACTGTTAGACGATTTTTTAAACGGGAAATCTATGCTTAATAAAAAGCAAAAAACAGCTATTTTAAAATGCATTGACATTTCTCCGGAAATTATTTTAATGGATGCTTTGGAAGTAAAAGACGTTGCTAAGGATAAACAAGACGTATTCAAATCGCTTTCAGGTCTGGCAAAAAAATTAGCGGTTGATATTCACAAGGATAATAAAAAGAAACCCGCAAAGAAAAATGGCAAAAAGTAAAAACATAAATATCAGGAAGCTCATTCACCTGGAAGATAAGCATGAACCGGACCCAATAAAAAAGCATAGTTACTACGGATCTTTCGTGGCGTTATTTGAGGCGAAAAAAGAAGGGTTGGGCGTTTCCAAAACTAAGATTGATCATTGGGACTGGGAAAAATTCATTCACTTTGAAAACGAGCGAGTAATTATCAGGAAAGGTCTGCTACAAACTACTCATAGCCTTGTAAGGGCAACAAAAAGAAAAAGATAATGGGCCACAAAAAAGGAATTGGGCTTTCGCCCCTGACCAATGAAGTTTTTTTAGGAAAACAGAACAAAGAAAAAGGTATGTGGATTGGTGAAAAGGAAAATATTACAGATGATTTCCTTGCCGTTGCCTGCCAGTATTTTAAAGAAGATACAATTACCGGGATTTCCTGCAGTAATGGCGAAAAGAATTTATTTATAAATGTAAAAGACAATAAGGTAGGAATAGAAAAGGCAATAAAAGGGCTAAATAAGTTATTAGCGAAAGCTGAAAAAAATAAAAAATGAAGATCAGCACAATAGATTGTAAAAATTGCGGTGCCCCAGTTCCGCAACCACGGCCCGGAAAATGCGCCTGCCTTTATTGTGCAACTGAATATTTTGCTCAAAAAACAGAATTACCAGCGATATTAAGAACGCCCCGCACCCAGTTAATAGCACCCCGCATTCAGCGCCAACCCGCTCCTAAAAGAAAGATAATAAATTGGATAATATTTTTAGTAGCTGCCACTTGCGGCGCACTTTTGATAGCCGTATGGTGGAGACGTTTTATAACCAATAAAGAAAAAATATGAACCCAAAACCTGAAGAGGAAAAAGGCCCAACGCCACCTTACCCATTATCCGAAATAAAAACCGGGTTCAAAACTACTATTCCGGAAGGGTTTATTCATCCACACTTGCGACATCCAGATGAAAAGCCCCAGGTACCATACGATATTTCGGAGATCAGCAGTAAAACAAAAACTATTCGCCCGGATGATTATCCGTTTTCCCCTACGCCAATAGATTTTTTTGCATGGAAACGCTGGCTCTATGAAAGAAAATTAACTTATCGCCAGTTCAGAAAATCAAACCCTAATCCCCGCACAATTTTAAGGCGCTTAGGTTATTTAGCAATACCTTATAAATTATTTTCATTACAACAAAGAGCTTTTACAGACGAAAACAATTATTAAATTATGCTTACACCAGAAGAATTTGAGCTGTTTCATAACAGGAACTTTTTACTAACACTTAAAGGCCAGCTGATTGAACAGCGTACAACTTACGTTAATTATTTACGCTCAGGGCCTAAGCTGGAAAACTTTGTTGAAAACCACATGGAAAAGGAGATCGGAGCGTTTTATAAACCACTTAGAATTATTCTTATTGGATGGAACCCAGTTTCAGAAAACGCGATATGCATGCTTTGGGATGAAATTGATAACCTGAATCAGCAAATAGAATGGCTTTCTTCTGCTATTCTTTGGAATACCGGAATACTGATCCCACGAATAAACACTGATCTAATCTTAGCAGAAAATGCAGACCTACTTGAAAACCCCGCCGAATAAAGGCAGCGAGGCATGGTACCGCTATATGAAGCAACAAACGAGCGAAGTAATGAAGGAAATTCATTTGCTGCGAATCAAAAACGATGTTTTGTATAGAGAGAGAAATATTAAAAGAACATTAATTTTTATAAAAGTATTTGAAAAATGGGTTGAAGAAGTATTTTGTTGTTTATATAGAGCCAGGCAAAGCCCATTTTCTTCCATCTGGGAAACTGTAAATTATATTCGGTTACATTCTTCAATAAATAAATAGCATGCAAATTTTTGAAAAAGCATATCGTGAACAAGCAGTTTCTTAAATATTTGTACGGCCAGCCAGACGGGATTTCAAAGTTCTGGTTGTATATGTATTCAAAATCTGCAAGGAATGATATTTACGTTACAAACATGGAAGAACTAATGCTGGCTTTTGATAAAAAAGAATCTTCACTGGTAATGATCCTAAATGAAAAGGAGGTAAGCAAGTTTGTTTCAATTGCCATAGATGATAATATAGTGACTGCAGACTTTAAGCCGAAGGTAAAGCGCCGGAAAAACGCAGAAGAAAAAAAGAGTTTGATGCCGGTTGTTGTTTCCCTGCTTCCTGCAGAAAAAGTACCGGCAGATATTGATAATTATTTTTCGCATGCTCTTGATCAGGAAGAACTGAAATTCAATCCTGATGGAACTTTGATGTTTGAAGAAAACCTGCGTAAATGCCTTATTATGGATTATAAGACCTGGTATGAGAACAGACAACGTAGTGCGGCGTTCCTTGTGGGAAACTTAAAGCCAACTATTGTTTCTCCAAAAATCGAAGGCATTGATGTTAAGTTTTTACGATTAATTGCAGTACACATAGCAAAATCGATACAAACCCAGGTTAAAACCAAGGGTCAGGTAATAAGATCCATCCGGAGAATTTACAGCAATTGGGAGAATTTAAACGCCTGGTGCCAAAAAGGAATTCTGCCCCAGCAAATTTATTCTAACATAAATACGATAATTGATACAATGCTTACAATGAGTAACCAAACTAAAGCCCAAAAAAGAAATGACAAATTTAGTAACAAAATTGCTGAAGCCCGTTCCAGGAGTAATAAAGGAGTGGACGAAAGCGGAGAAACAAGTAATTGAGCTGAATGCGCATCCTAAACTCATTGACCTGCAAAACGGGGATATAGAGGCAGAATTGCTCGCCATTCAGGATTTGATCGGCATTGATGAAGAAGCTGTTGTTGATAAGGACAGCGGCTTAACTGAGATCGTTGAATTCTTAAGGGAGCATTTTTCCGATTTTAGTCCGGAAGAAATAAGCCATTGTGTAAAATTAATGATAGCAGGCATCTTTACGGAAATTGATAAACGGGACCGGAACCATTATGGGAAATTTACCATTCAATTTATTACCAGGCCAATGATTGAGTACCGGCCAATGCGAAGCCGGGTAATTACAAAGTACTGGAATGATCATGCAAAATATATGCAGGCTGAATCCGACAAAAACCAAAAGGCCCCGGAAGGTGAAGTTGCATTAATGATCAGCGTAAATGCTGCATACGCCGCTTACGAAGAATATAAAGCAGGCGATATGGTTTTAGATGCTGGAAACACCATTTACGACTTTCTGGCGTTCAACAAGGTTTTAAACGCTGAAAAATGGCTTTCAGAAGTGCAAACAGCGGTTAAGTTATCGGATTGGCAGAAATTTATGAGCAGCGAAAAAAAGCTAAAGGCGCTTCTTTCCTTCTTCTCTTATTTAAAGCAGGAGAAAAAAGAATTGCTTGATGTTATAAATGAAACTTGCGGTACAAAATTTACAATGAAAACAGTAAAGGAAATACCATTAGTTCTAAAAAAGCAAATTATTGATACCAGAAACCATAAAGGAAATTCAGATGAATCAAAAAGCCCGTCCTAATACTACGATTATATGGCAGGAAATAAAAGGTGAAGGAATAACTCAGCCTGAACCATTATTAGCTATTGCACCAGTGCTTGATGTTATAGAAATTCAACAGGAAAAAAGATGGATAAATTTAAACTACGATTCTATTGATGAATTCATTGAAACTCTTAAAAAATTAAAATCTCAAAGGCCCTCATAATGGAAATTAAAGTACATAGCCCAGATACTACAATTTTTCGCGCAGAGCGCTTAAAGTTTTTACGGCTTTACATGGGGTTTACGTTAGAGGATCTTGCAAAGATAACCGGGCTTTCTAAGCAGATTTTATCTAAATACGAAACCGGTAAAACCCGCCCGCTGCAAATAACGCGAATGGGACTTTGTAATTGCTTTAACGTGCCTGCAGACTTTTTTTCAGCATCCCGGGTAAAAGTAATTTTTAACGGCAATAAAATAACAATTCAAAAATGAGCAAAGAAGTTTATTATAAGGAAATGCCATACCCGGCAACAAACCCCGATAAAGAAGGGTATTATAGATTTATAGCAGGTCCTTTTACCGGAACTGCATTTTATTCTCAGGAGCGGGGAAGGTTTCAGGATCATAAAGGCGATAAAATCTACGATGTTACCCAGTGGTTTAAACCGGTAAAAATTTCTGTAGATAAATCGTTGGTAGATAAAATTCTATTTATTTGCGCCATTCCAGCTGTAGGGCTGGCAGATTGTAACTATGGAGATACACAGTTTGATAGTTTGTCTGTTTGTTTCGGAATAAATTTAACGCTTGATCATATTAAGGCAGAAATCGAAAAGCAAACAATTTCCCATTCAAATAAGAAAACGCTGATTAAAGATTGGATTAAATTGCCGCACACACCTTATAACAACAGGACTACCCGCGTTCTTAACGGGTTAAATTGTTATCTCAGTGGTTTATCAGAAGATCAGCGGAGAGAGGCTTATGTAGAAGATATAAGCAGAAGAAAATTTTTACAGATGCGAAACGCTGGGGAAACCAGCTGGAAGGAATTTTGCAGATTAACAGGAAGGGAATATTCACTAAATAAACAATAAGCATTATGAATTTAAAAAATTACGCTAAATACATTGTTGTCGATATAGATCAACGACCAATGACATTCTGTGAACGTCAATTTTATCACGCTGATGACGAAACACACCGGTTGCCCCTTGCAATAGAATTGTATTCCGAAAAGACAGCGAGAGAATTAATTAAAAAATCCATCAAATATAGAATCAGCCAGAATTTTCCTATTGGAGAATATTTATTAATGCCAATAGGCAAAAAACTAAAACAAAAACCATGAAACTAAAAGAAATTTTAAAGGACATTATCTTCGATGCGCTCGGAGCCGGAGTAATTACAACCATTGGAGAAAAGAAGCTGGATGAAATCTTAGAAATGAGATTTCCACAAAACACTTCTTTACCAGGCCCAAAAATCGTAATAATGCAGCAAGGGGCTAATGAACCCATAAATGAGTTTAATGAACGCCTGCAAAACTTCTATGATCATGTTTATATGGAAACCCGTTGCTGGCCTAAAGCGCAAGTAGACTGTTCTTCGGATGGAAGAAAGCACGTTTTAGTAACCTGGCAACCAATACCCGAAATTAAACCTTAAATGAACTACAAAATTGATATTGGAACAGAAATAGACCTGCAGGAGCTTCTACAAAGTAGATTGCTTATTCAGGCAAATAGCGGCGGCGGTAAATCGGTAATTGCCCGCGATATTATAGAAGAATCTTTTGATAAGGTCCCTTTTATAATTCTGGATGTTGAAGGGGAGTATTACACCCTAAAAGAAAAATTCGGGGACCTTCTTATAATTGGCGGCCAGCATGCGGATGCACCCATTAGTTTAAAAACGGCAAAGCTCCTTCCAAAAGAAATTATTGGGAACCGGGTATCTGTAATAATTGATTTGTCGGATTTACAAATGTCAGACAGGATCTTGTATGCAAAGTATTTTTTAGAGACAATGATGGACCTCCCCTCTAAATACTGGGTAAATTATTTTGTTTTCATTGAGGAAGCGCATAAATTATGTGGGGAGCAGGATAAGCAGGCCAGCGCAGCGGCTGTAAAAGATTTAATGAGCAGGGGCCGGAAACGAGGGTATTGTGGCATTCTCATTACCCAGCGTATTTCAAAGCTGCATAAGGATGCCGCCGCGGAGTGTAATAATAAATTTATAGGCCGTACTTTTTTGGATATTGACTTAGACCGTGCCGCCAAAGAATTAGGGCTTTCCGGATCTACAGATAAAAACATAATAAGAAACCTGCAGCCGGGCCATTTTTATGCTTTTGGCACCGCAATTATTCCGCATGCTGTACATGAGTTAAAAGTAAACCTTCCAAAAACAAAAATCCCGAAAGCCGGGATTAATATGGAGATCAAGCCCAAAAAACCTACTGAGAAATTGCGGGCCATGCTTTCCCAGCTCATTAACTTACCAACAGATGAAAAGAAACCAATTGATACTTCTACCAGCGGTGCTGTAAAAGGCAAGGATTATGAACCCGCCTGGCGAATGGCTGTTGAAAAAAACAAGGAATTTATAAAAACCACAGAGGAACTTGTACGGCAGATAAATGAAAAAGATAAATTTATTGAGTGGATTAAAAAATCCGCGAATGAAATAGGAAAAATCTGCGAAAAATTTGAGGGCATTTTTCCTACAAAAAAACCACTTGCACAAATGGACAAAAAGACTCTATCAACTCTTGAAAAGCGGATTGATAGAAGTAGTGTAACAAACATGAGTCCTAAAACAATTACTGTAAAACTGCCAATTCAACAATCGCAGTTAAGTAAATGCGCAAATGCAATACTTCAATTCCTTTGGTCTTTTGAAAATAAAAAGATGAGTTTTTCAAAAACACAGATCGGAATTTCAATTGGGTATTCTCCGAATTCAGGAAGTTTTAATAATTCCATTTCGGAACTTAACAGCAAGGCCGCTATTGTAAGAGAAGCAGGGGGAATAAGTCTTGGAGAAAACGCAGAAAACTATGTACTGCCAGAATGGACCGATCAAAAATATAACATAGAAAATTACATGCAAAAACTGGGTAAATGTGAAAAAGAAATTTACCGCGTACTACTTGATAACCCAAATGCAGAGCATACAAAAGCGGAGCTTTCAGAACTTACCGAAAGCAAGTATTCACCTACCAGCGGGAGTTATAATAATTCGATCAGCGCCCTTAGTTCTTTAGGAATCCTTGAGCGTAATTCCGGATTAATTCGCTTAAACCCAGAATTAGGGATGCTTATTGGCTATTTCTGATAACAAAATTTTTCATCCCACAATGCGGAGTTCAAGAAGTTCAGGAACCTTGAACTTAATAATAAATGTTAAATTTTAAATAAACATTTGGTGTAACTAAAAAGTTACACTATCTTTGAGGCATGAAAACAGAAACACCAATAGAAAATCTGAAATCTTTCGAAGAAATTCAGAAAGAAACTAAGGCCCGCCATAAGGCGCAAATGGCTACAGGCGTTCCTAGTGTGGGATGCGAGTTAAAAGAAGGAAACCAGATCATCTTTACAAAAGGCGAATCAATGTTTATCGGTAGAATTGTAGAAGTCCGGGAAAAGGCCCTTAAGGTTGATTATTACTGGCAACCTATAATGGCTGCACTTTTTGGAGTAGAAGTTTTTAACTGGTCTTGCTGGTTACCGAAATCAGTAGTTATTGAGGAAAACGCATGTTTAACCACTAAAAAATGGTTCCCTCATAAATTCGCAGGAGGCCATAAAATAAAAAAGTATTTTATCGAAAACGCTACTAAAATTTTTATATGAAAACTAACCTGCCTGAAAAAATTTCTTCTATTGAAGAAGCAAAAGCATTCTTACTTGAACTTTGTAAGAATGGCGAATCTTTCCATCCGGAAGATAATGCAAACGATCTTACTGGGAATCTTTTTACAAAAGAAGAAGGGGATAAGTTGAATTCACTTATGAACGATATTTATTCTTTGGAAGGAAATGAAAGCAGCCAATCAATGATTTTTGACCCCTGCGAATTTATATTGGACTGGGAAGCCAATAATGGCGGGTTTGGATCAGATCAAAAAAAATGACTAAAAACATAACCCACAATAAAATGAAAAAACGCATAGCCACCAGTAAAAAAATAAACCACACAAAGTGTTTGTACAGCGATTTGTATATAATGCTGTTAAAGCCGCTGCATCCTGCTTCAAAGAAATGGAGCAACCATTGGCAAAGCACTGAGCTACAAGAAAAGAAGCGCATCATTCGCATGATGGAAATTGTCATTTACATCGAGGAATGTAAAAAAGCAATCGAGGAATGTAAAAAAGCAAAGAAAACAGTTCATGCAGTTGGATTTTCAAGTCTGTAATTATGCGCGAACCGTTTAAATACATAAAGGCCGATCCGTTCTTCCGGGATTATTGTCCCCAGATCAGGAACCACAAACATAAAATACGTGGTAAGAACGGAAAGGGGAAAGCAGTAGATTTTTCAAAAGAAGAAACTATTCAGATTTTACAGGGAATAAAAAAAATGTTTAAAAATATTCAGGAGAAATGAAACAACAAATTAAAATTGCGGCTGATATCCGTAGGTTCTTAGGATTATGCGGGTTTCAATACACGGCAGCTGGAAATGGTTGCCATGAATTCACAAAAGAAAAAAAAGGGGATAAACTTTATTGTTACCAGATAAACGGAGAGGGGCTTGCAGAAATAAAATCGCCAAATGAAAAAATTATTTTTTCAATAAACGGAATTGATCCCAGCGTTACACCTCTTGCAATTTATACAAAGGAATACCCAAACCTGCAGGCGTTGGTAGATGGAGAAAAAGAAAAAATAAATTTTGAACCTGCTTTTGAAAAATGGACCTTATAAAAAACAATAATAATGTGGATAGTGCCTTCAAATCACCCGTTGTACTCAGCTTATGCAGCGGAATGTGTGGAATCGAAAGAGGAATCGAACGAGCTATTGGAAAAATCCGGGTTGCAGCTTATGTGGAAATCGAAGCCTTTATCATTGAAAACCTTGTCTCGCTTATGGAAAAAGGTTTATTGGATTCCGCACCTATTTGGGCGAATCTTAAAACCTTCATCCCAGAACCATTTCACAGAAAAATACACGGAATCATTGGCGGTTATCCCTGCCAGCCATTTAGCCAGGCTGGAAAACGAAAAGGAGCAGAAGATCCCAGACACCTTTGGCCGTATATACATAAGCCAGTTGGAACAATTCGACCTGTTTGGTGCTTCTTCGAAAACGTTATCGGACACATTACAATGGGATTTGACCAGGTTTACAAAGACCTATCAGATTTGGGCTACTCAGTTGAAGCAGGAATATACTCAGCGGAAGAAGCTGGCGCACCACACCAGAGAAAAAGATTATTCATCCTTGCGATTGATAAATTGGCCTTCCCCGAAAGTTTCAGACAAACATCCGGATTCAATGAAATCTTCCCAACAAAAGGAAGGCTCAATGCACTCAGTAAATTTACCGCAGGCAATTCAAATGAACTGGTCAACACCAAGGGTCGGAGGTCAGGAGAGTTACAAAACCAGATTGAAACGGGGCAAGGACATGGGGTTACAGGGCCAAGTAGAATTTCTGGAGGATCAAGGGGGGGGGGGGTGGCCTACACCCCGGAGCTCGGAATACAAGGGAATGGGCCCAAAAGGTTCCAAATCACAGAAACACATGTTGGACCGGAAATATTTATGTGCAATGGTAGAAGAAAAAGATGGCCTGCCAGACCAGGGCAAGAACAATATGATTGGGAAGCGGCCCGTCTTATCTCCAATATGGGTTGCACAATTAATGGGTACAACTTTAGAGAGGATCTTCTTCGGATGGAAGGAAATGGAGTTGTTGAACAGACTGCAGAAATAGCATTTTTAGATTTACTTAAAAAACACGGAATATTTTTATGAAAGCCAATTAATAAAATGAAATTAATATATTTGGGGTGTTATTCCACCGAAACCATTAAACCTATTGAAGATCAGATAAAAGCAATTCACTTTTAAATTAACTATTTTTTTAGCCACATATTGCAATTCATTTTTAAATTAACTTCAATTCACTTTTAAATTAACTTATTAAAATGAATATCTTTGAAAAAATCATCTATAAACTAATCAAAAAAAGCATGAACACCGAAAAAAAGCCCCTTACTATTTCTGATGCATTAGCCAGAAAACTTTACCCAACCGCCGATGCTGAATTTAAAGCTGTTTTGGAAGAAAACTACGGGAAAGATTTCTTCTCCCTTAAATTAATAGACCGCATTAATAGCTGGGATGATGTAGCTGCAGAACAGAGTTTACACCCGGTTAATTGCCTGCCTTTTCCTAATCCACAGACCATAGATGAAATTTCCTGTAACGCCGGCTGGAAGATTCAACACACCAGCCGCTTATTTAACGGCGGTCGTGGAAAAGTAGATTATAGCAACCCGCAACAACGTAGAACCTGGGCATGGATGAAGAAAGGCCCCTCGGGGTTCGGGTTCGGCGCTGCGAGTACGTACGACGATCGTACGCATACGTATGTCGGGCCGCGCCTTGAATTTTTGGACAGAGAAATATTCCTTGCACTTATGAAGAAACCATTTTTTCAGGAAATGTATAACCAGTATTATTCCGAGTAAAAATAAATCAATTTAACTATCAATATAAAAAACCAAAATCTATGACAGAATCAGTAAAAAAACTCAAAGCCAGCATTAATAGCTGGGAGGATATAGCCGCTGCATGTGGTGTTGATCCGGTAAAATGTTTGCCATATCCGGACCCAAAGGATTCGGACGAAATTTCTCACAATGCGTTTAAAAAGATAACGCTTACAACCCGCCTGTTTAATGGCGGCAAGGGAAAGGTTGACCATAACAACGGTATGCAGGAAAAATGGTTTCCGTGGTTTATAAAAGGCCCCTCGGGGTTCGGGTTCGACGGTGCGAATGCGGGCTACGTTCGTACGTATACGTTTGTCGGGCCGCGCCTTGAATTTTTGGATGAAGAAATTTGCGAATGGTTCTGCAAACATCCTGAATTAAGTAAAATTTACATAGAATTTTTGAGCGAATAATTTAAAACCAACTAATTCAAAACCAACCAAAATGAGCAAAAAACAAATTTCACCGGATGCATACAAGCAATTTACAACATTTGCTTTGGCATGCAAGTTCCTCAAAAAAGATCCTAAAAAGCTCCCAATTGTTAAGGGGCTGGAAAAGGATTTTGCAAAAGACCTGGTAGCCCGTTACAAGCTAATGACGGTTATAAAGGCAATAAACAAGATTATGGGTTTTGTCCCAACCTTTGTAACCGGCAATACTCAGGATAAATACAGCCTTTGGTATTGGCTAAAAACCGATAAAACCCGCCCCTCGGGGTTCGGGTTCGGCTTTGCGTTTACGCGCTACGATCTTACGCATACGGCTGTCGGGCCGCGCCTTGTAATGGGCACCTCTGAGCAATGCCATTTCGTATTTAAGCATTTCCGTAAGGAATGCGAGGATATGGTACTTTAAAATAATGGGGTTGTGTGTTACGTATAGTGGGTAGGGCTTCGCCCCTCAGGGTTCAGGTTCGACAATGCGAATACGAACTACGATCATACGAATACGAATGTCAGGCCGCATCTTTGTATAAAAAAAATAGTAACACAAACCTTGCCAGCAAGGCAAAAAATAGCGATAAGTTAATCAAGGCGTTAGTAGTTCCCATTAAGGGAATGGCCGCGACTTTTTTACAAAGGCAAAATGAAAAGATTGAGAGACACATACCATAAAATCTACAGCATTGAAAATTTGCAACTGGCAGATACAAATGCGCGTAGGCACAAGAGCGGCCAGCCTGGTATTTTGGAGTTCGATAAAGATCCGGAACCCAAATTGTTTCAGCTTTCATTAATGCTAAAAAACAAAACCTACAAAACTTCTGCGTATAAAACATTTATCGTAAGGGAGCCTAAAGAAAGAATTGTATCTATGCTCCCTTACTGGCCTGATAGAATTGCACACCATGCGATAATGATTCATTTGGAGAAAATGTTTACCAATGTGATGGGGCTGTATTGGCACCTGAGATTAATAATGATACTTACAAATTTTTTGTAAAAAATTCCCCATGGTTAAAAGAATTACCCAACGGCACTCAAATTATTAAAACGGAACCTCGTAAACCAGATGGTACTATGCAATGGTATAAACGTGCTGATGGTAAAAGACTATTTCCATATAAAGGCGAAGAAGATGGGAAATTCTGTTTACTGATAAGCGAAGTAAAAAGTGTAAAAATTTAAAACCTACATAAAAGATGGCAACATTCGCAGAGTTTAATAAAAAATCAATAGAATCTGCTTTTAAGCAGTTCCATAAGGACAATCCAAAGGTTTACCTCTTGTTCAAAGAACAGATATTCCGGGCAATCCGTAGAGGCCGCGAAAAGGTTTCTTCTAAAACGCTACTTGGCTGGTTGCGATGGGAGGTCAGTTTGGATGTAAAAACAAAAGACGTTTACAAAATAAATGATGCGTACACGTCCAGGTATAGCAGAATCTTCATAAAGGAGCACCCTGAGTATTCTGAGCTGTTCAATTTTAGAAGGCTACGCGATAAAAGCGAAAAAGCAACGGAGCGTCCCTGGGATAAAAACCTGATTGAAATATTGAGGATAATGAACGACGATAAAAAATATCCGAACGTTGATCTTGTAAAATATCCTACAGGTTCCTGCCTTCTTCTTTGGAATAAAAAAGTTAAAAGAAAGGTAACTGAAAAACTGGATAGCAAGCCGGTAACTACAATTCAGTTCAACAAATTGTTTAAAATGAAATTTATCCGCGCTTCAAAAAAGAATTACGACACAAAGCATAATAAAGGAATGAAGTGCTATGTAATTTCGAATGCAGGTAAGAAATTTTTAGAAAACTATAATCATTAACCACTCCAATAGTAACAGCTGCCCCCAGTAAACGGCTGGGGGCATAAAAACAAACCATTAAGGAACGTAGGAAGCAAAAAAAAACCCTTTATTATGGCAGACGATAAATATTTTGCAAATCGTGGTTTACCAAGAAACAAAAAGCCAATCCGGAATATTGTTTATGAAATTGAGCTTTCTCAGCTTGAAAAACTAAAGCCAGAAGAAAAAATCAAATATGAGCAGTATAAGTTTAAAGAAGAAGGATATTTGATTTTATACTGGTGGCATGAGGCAAAAGATCCTATTAAAAATTGGCATGGGTTTGTAACACCTTCGGAATTAAAGGAAAGGATTGGAGAAAAACAATGGGGTAAATTCTGCAGTGGTAAAAGGACCTTTATTTTACAGAGAAGGGTAGACGGGAAAAATATTCAAAAAACAAGGAAAACAAAATGAGCGTAGAAAAAAAAATACCACTTATCCCACTTCTTTCAGATAAAAAAGGCAGACAGTTGTATTTTGATTTGGGGTTAGATAATCCGGAGTTTTTTACAAATGATTTTTCAAAGCTATCTATCCGGGCCCTAAGCTGGAAACAACCATTTGCAGATTTAATGCTTTTCGATAAAATTGAGACAAGGACCTGGTCTACCAAATATCGCGGCTGGGTTTTAATTTGTGCCAGTAAAACAGGATATTCAGTAGATCAGATAAATAAAATTTCCGGGGTATTTCAGGAGCAACGAATTATTGATGTGCTGGAAAAATATTATGATACTTTTGAAAAACCCATTAACATAAAAGACAGAACGGGGCATGCAATTGCTATTGGTAAATTGGTTGACTGCAGACCGATGCGGAAAACCGATGAAAACGCCTGCTTTGTAAAATATAAGGAGCCATGGACCGTTACGCCACTTAAAAAGAACGGGGAGCTTGGAAAGGAAAAGAAAAAACAGCTATGGTGCCACATTTACGACGAAGTTATACCAATAGTTCCTTTTGCCTGGAAAGGATCTCAAGGGTGGAGAGAATTAACGGCTGATCAGAAGAAACAAATTATAATTCAGTAATGAGAAAAAAAATTCTTTGGGCTTATTGGCTGAGATATTGGCACTGCCTTTATTATACTGCGCTAAAACCTTTAAGTTCTAATCATAGAATGGAAACCCATCATATTTCCGGCTTAGTTGCAAAAATTGCCTGCACTTGTGGGAAAACGTTTTATGAGCGCGGCTTCCTTGATATTTATAATGAAGTCAATGGCACAAAATGGAGAGTAGAAAAAGATCCAGAAGAAAATAAACCTAATTCAGCAAAATAGTATGAGAAAATTAATTCCAATAGTTGCTTGCCCTTCATTGGTGGCAGAAATAATCGGTCAGTTTGTTTTTATGGCTCTTATGGCCCATCCAAATGATAAAAACTTTATTGAGTTGCAGTATTTGGATTTGAACGATATTTTCACAAAAGCCGATCAATTCTTTGGCGATTTAACGGACGTAGGAGAACTGATTATGGCAGATGAAGTAAATTTAAGTGAGAAATTAACAGAATTTTTACAAGAATGGGCGCAAATTGTTGATATAACGGCCATGCAGCAAAACATACACCACCGCCTTGAAATACACGATAAATAAATTTTTGAATAAAACTTAACCAATTTTTTACGAAAACCATGGATGAATTTTTAGCTGCGCCCGCTCCCGATTCGGGGCCCTGCGAAATAAACATTGATCTTCTGGCTGCAGGTTGGAACGACAATTTTTTTATTTCCCAGTACAATGACCGTTATAGCCTGAACCAACAAGTTGTCATAAATGAGGAAGAATGTTATAAAGTAACGATCTCCAAAGAGACTGCAGAGAAAATAATAACCCGCATACCGCTAAAATGTATTATGTCCGGGTTTTTTAGAAATGCCAGAACCTACCGTTCAAAAGAAAATATTGAGAGTGAAATAAAAAGATTCAAATTACTTGAAGCAAAGTTAACCGGAGAGTTAGACGGTTTAAGATCAATTTTAGATCAATATTCATCCGCACTTAATACACCTGAAAAAGCATAAAAATGAGTTTAAAAATTGAAAAATACCTTACACATTTGTATTTTTGCCAGATACGCCAAAACTGGGATGAAGCAATGCAGGCAATGGCAGATACGCCAAAAGAATATCAGGACGAAAATTGGCATCTGGCCCATCAAGAAATAGAAAAAAAACGAAAAACCTGCACCTGTGGTTTACAAAAATGCTTAGAAGAATTTAACCAATTTGAATTACCAACTTCTTTACACGAAAAATAATGGAAATAAAATTTAACATAGTGCCGCCTGTAATGCCAGAAAGTATTCAGGTTCAAATGCCAGCTCACCCAAAGCAACACGGCCTTGATTTTAATGCTGGAAAAATACCAGTGGCAGACCTTACAGACGAGCAGGCGGCAGAATATGCAGAGCTTATGAAACAAGAATTTCTAAAACATCATTTAAACCGTAAACAAAAAAAATAAGTATGAACGCACCAAAAATTACCGAAATCAATAACGAGCTGCATAGCCTCGCTGCAGAAGCAATTAAGATCGAAGAACGGCGCAAAGCACTCTTTGCTGAATATGCTACCGCCTATGCTGATGAATTAGCTCCGGGAGATTTGATCTTAGAAAAAACAAAAGACAGGGAACTTATTTTAAAAGTAGAACTTATATTTCCTCAATTGGTTACTATTGACAAAGTATCTAGTTGGGTACCTGCTATCCATGCGGTTGTAAAGGAAAAAATAAAAGGGGAATTGCTGGACGTTGGGGATGCAGAGCGCCTTTATTATAATGGTTCTCCCTATGAAGGAGAATTAAAAGGAGTTAAAACCTGGGTAAAAATGTAATTATGAGACCATACGCGGATCTTCATATAAATTTTTGGACTGGTTGTGCACCTGTTTCCGGCGGGTGCAGGGAATGTATTGAACAATTTGCAGGGATAACAGAAGAAAACCCTGATATCGTCCCTGATCTAAATCAGGAAGCGCCAGAAGTTACCCCCGCGCAACACTTCAAAAAAGGGAGCCAGCAAGAATACCTGAAGCCATATACCCTAAAAAACCAGCAAAACATATTGGTAAATGACCGTTCCGATTTTTTCGCCCCACAGGGAGACAGTCAATGGCGAACGGATGCATGGCTTACCATTAAAAACAACCCGCAGCACAGGTGGTTCATCTGCACAAAATATCCGGAAAGGATTGAAAAGTGCTTACCCGCAGATTGGGGGCAGGGTTACACCAATGTTTACCTGGGAATAAGCGCGGAGCGCCAAAGCATTTTTCATTACAGGGCCATTAAACTACTTGAAATTTCCTGCCATGGTAGATTTGTGGTTTTTGAGCCACTTTTAGAGCCAATTACCATTGAGGAATATATATCTATCAAGCTCGGAGACGTAACGGTAAACCCATTCTCATGGGTTCTTATAGGTGGGGAATACGGCGTTAACCCGCGCATCTGCAAATTACCATGGATTCAGTCAATTGTAGCAGAATGTATTTTTATGGGCATCCCGGTTTATGTAAAACAATTAGGGACCATTATTGCCAATGAACTGCAGTTAGCTTCAAAAATAGGAGACGATAAAACAGAAAATAAATATCCACCCACGTTGAGATACGAGGACACACCAAAAAAACCATGAAAGTAACAGGTAAAGATCACACCGGAAAAAGCATTAATCCGGAGGAAGCGCAACAAATGGCGCAAAAATGCAGAGAATTAATTGGCATAAATATTCGTTGCGATGGTTATTTTTTAATTGCTAACCAGGGAAAAACCGATATAGCTGTTGGTTGGGATAAAGACCAGCTTCATATTGCAGGCGATGTAACCGGAGAAACGGAATTCAGGGACGAGTCAAAGGCAATGAATATGACCGGAGATTTCGAATTACAATTTCACAGGCACATTTACAGGAAATACATTATTTCCATTGAAAGCGAGCGGCATAAACTGGAAGGAGTAACAAAAGAAAACCCACACAGCTCTGTTATAAAAAGAACAGTAGGGGGACCGTTTTCTTTACAATTTAACGACTACCAGGAAGCAACCGCAATAAGAGAACTTTTACGATCGGTAATTTTAGGCGCTCCAATTTTTAACAAAATGACACCTGATAATACCCGTACTGAGCAACTAACAAGAATAACCTGTATTGATCCTGCCTACAATTATGATTTCAAATATTCTGCGAATAATGATAATACCAGACCTGAGTAATAAGGATCTGCAAAACAGTGTGTTTAAAGTTACTCAGGAGGCTATTTATAAAATGTCTGCAGTTGATTGGTGCGAACTTAAAATGCATGAAAATTATTCGTTAAACGTTATCAGGAACTTATACAGATCAGAAATTAAAAAACAGAATGTAGTAATTTTAATCAACCCACAAATAGATTTTCAGTTTCTTATTGCAGGAATGGCATATAACATGAGAAAAACCGTTTATATAATTTTTGATTCACCTGAGAAAAAAAAGTATTTCCCCTGGCCGGAAGGTTTTAACACGGTAAAGGATCTGAACTTATTCTTTCAGTTAATCGGAACAGATATTGCAAAGTTTAAACGGCAAAAGCGGGTAACAGAAAATTGGGAGGTTATTCATGCTTTTTCCTATGATGTTGCAAAAATTATTTTCAGGTATAACAATTTTGCGAAGAAAAAAATACTAACGCTGGCAGATTTTAAAACGGCGGGCGAAGATTTTTTGTCGCTTAGTAAGTGCAGCGATAAGCAACGGGCAAAAATTCAAAAGACACTTGATCAGGTAAATATAAAACTATGAAAATAAAGATCCACGGGCAACGGCAAAAAGAAATCTTGAAAGCAATGCTTGACGGGCATTATATTAAGGTAAGGTACGATTACGACAATAGCGATCATAAAGCCATTTTACGCAACGTCTGCCCGGATGCGGAAATAGAAGAAATTCCAATGCAGGTTTTTGCCTGGTTACTCAGCCAGATAATTTTTGATGCCACTCTAAGATACAGAACAGAGAAGCCGGACGTAATGAGTTACGATTACACCATAAAGCCGCAATTCATTGAAGAAATAAAGGACCTGGTAGAAGGAACAAAAGCTGCGGCGAAAATTCGGGCTGATATCAAATTCTATTCTCCCGGCGGTAAAGGATTTGCAGAAGGAATAAAAAGAGGGGAAAAACCGGGGCATTGATATGAGTATGGAAGAAATACATAATGCAATTTCACGCCGCTTTGATAAGCATAAATACAAACTGTTCAACAGCTATGTGTTTAACTGGGAATGTGATTATTTTAGTATTACGCCAGATGAAAAATATATTTATGAGGTAGAAGTAAAATTAAGCAGGTCAGATTTTAAAGCAGATTTTCAAAAGCATGAAAAGCATAAATGGTTAAGTAGTGCAATGACAAAAGAAACAATTGTCTGCCCTTCTGGAATTTATACGTATGAATCCGGTAAAAAAGTTGACAATTGTACGCCAATAAAATACATTAAAGTCAGAAACCTTACACCTAATCGGTTTTTTTATTGCTGCCCAAAGGAAATGATCAGCGTAGAAGAATGTCCGGAATATGCCGGACTTATTTACATGCATAAAGGATATTGCACAGTAGTAAAGCCCGCGCCGTTTATTCATAAGCAAAAGAACGTAGAAAAATATTTGAAAACGCTGGTTGATAAATTTTACTTCCAGTTTGAAAAAATGAGAGTTGAATATAAATATTTTCGGAAAGAAGAAAGGCAATACGATTTGTTACTAAGCGAAAACCGCAGATTGATTGAAGCAATTGAGATAGAAAAAAACGGAGGTCTTTTGAAGGAAATAGAAAACTTAAAATCAAAACTTTCGAGAAAAGAAAATGAGTGCCATAAATTAAAAGCAGATAACGGAATGCTGCAAAGAAAAGTTTCCAGGTTAGAAAGTCCAAACCCAAATGATTAACTATGAAAGCAAAAAAACTACCATCCGAAATTAAGGAAAAATCCAAATCAGAAATTTCTAAACAAAAACAGTTATTGGGAAAAAACTCGCCTGCCGCTAAAAAGGAAATGCCCGCAGAAACTACTCTCAGAAATTGTGTGGAGCTATTAATCTACAAGCTGAAAAAACATAAAGATTACCGCCGCGCCTGGAATGATAACATAGCGATGGCATTTAAGGATAGTTACGGCCAGCACAAAAAGAAAACTGGAAAAACCACAATGTCAAAAGAAGATATTCATACGATTGCAAACAATGCCTCTGAATATTTTTTAAATTTACTTTGTGGACAATTAAAATACCCGAAAGGTAGGTAGTATGAAGTTTAAAATAACAAAACAAAACCTTTCCTTAACCAATCAGAAAAAATCAAATCAGATTTATTTCCAGATTGATTATGAACGAAAATATTTATTGCATAGCCTGTTTAAACTGAAATTTGAGGCTGGATTTATAACTACACTTCATCTTGAAGTTAAAGAAAAAAAAATTAAGCACTTTGTATGCGCTGGTTTATTTTTTGACGTTACAATTCTAAATATAAGAATAGGAATTTATTTAACTCCAATAATTTATTCAACCAAATAACATGAGCCCATTAGAACTAAGTGGAAAGATCCGGATTTACTATGTCGATCCGGAAAGCGGAAAGAAAATTTATCTTGTTTTCCCTGACCAGGATAAAATTAACACTCGCGCTGACCTTTTGGAAGCAATGAACGCTAATCACGAAATTTCGGTTGAAGAAGGGTGTGAAAAATTCATAGCTAAAAAATCGTTTAAAACCGATGTCAGTAAATTTAATGCCGAACCAGATTGTAAAAGTTTTGCAAGTGGTTTAATACTTGCATCATTATTGGCAACAGTAATTTTATTTTGTCACCTACACGTTATTGCTATTTGCTGTTTCTTTTATATTTTATGGCTAAACCACGATCAGATAAAGAAGGATTTTGCTAAGGCAACCACTTTCAACAGTTCAAAATAATTGCTTATTTTTGCGGTCTGACGGGCCTTCCTAAGTCAATCGCGACGAAAACGGGTGCCAATCCTCCCCGCACTGCTAAACCCAGTAGCGGGGTTCTTTTTTTTTAAAAAAGTAGCAAGAGTAGGAAGAAAAGTAGCAAGCGTAGCAAGAAAAGTAGCAGAATTAGCAAAAAGCGTTGATTGCGCCGTAGATACCGTTGATTGTTTCCGGACAACTGCCATCTTTTAACATTATTTTTATTGTTGATTGTCAATTGTTTATATAAATTTTCCGGACAAACACCGGACAAACGGTAGATTAATTTGCAGAATTTTTATATTTGTGGTATGGCGGGGTAGAGCAGGGGTAGCTCGCCGGGCTCATAACCCGGAGGTCGCATGTTCGAATCGTGCCCCCGCTACCAGGGTAAGCAAATGCGCGTTTTGCGCCATCTGCATGGTTCTTTAAGTTGCAATACTTATCCTTAACCTACGAAAAAAGGGCCCCAATTGGAGCCCTTTTTCATTGTAGTGAGAATTGTTGTTATCTTTTATGAAGTGGGATTGAAAAATCAGCTCCAATCGGTAAATAACTGTTTTCATCCGAAGGAAACACAAAATTTTCTCCAAATGCACTAAGACAAATTTTAGCATACCTGGAATCTTTTTTACGATCTTCTTCTGTGTTATCATGGTACTTGAAAGAAACTGAAATTCCTTTACCTCCTGACTGAGAAATAAAACTTTTAACGTCTTTTTCTGTCATTGGATTATGAGAGCTACCAACTAAATGATTTGTAAGAATAGTTTCAATATTCTTCCCGAATTTTTGAAGATCAAAAGAAGGAGTTGGTTTCATTTTAGCATTTCCATTCTCAAGAGTTTCCCCAGTTTCGTGCACGGTCAAAACTTTTTCTTCTTTTTTAGTATCTGCCGCTTCTTCTTTTTTATGCATGGCTAACATTGCTGCAATTTCCTTCTCAGTTGCAAAAATGGTACCTCCGGCAATACCGCCCGCATCCCTGAGTTCAGGAAAATTAACCAGGTCTTCTTCTAAAAGTTCATAAGGGAACCTTGCCTCACCTCTCGGACGTTTACCTTTGGTAAGCGCAGAAACTTCTTCTTCTGACAAATAAACGGTCTGCCCTTCTTCCATCCCATCATCACCAAATTCAGGGTTGTTTAGCATATCCTCTTTGGTTAAAACATGAGGAATTCCAACCTTTTTTTCTTCTTCAAAAAGTGGTTTAGTTTCTGCAGTAACGATTTCTTCTTCCGTGGCAGTTTCCGGCAGACCAGCGGCAATTGCACGGGCAACCAATTTTTTACGATCTTCTGCAGCCACAATTTCTTCTTCTGTGGCAGTTTCCGGCAGACTAACGGCAATTGCACGGGCCTTTAGTTCCTGCAGTTTAATTTCTTCGGGAGAAGGGTTTTTTTCGGAGTTTTGAGAGTTTTCCGTTTTTTTATCGGTTTTTTCTCCGTTTTCCGTGTTTTTGTTGTTAGAATCCGTTTTTCCAGATCCGTTTTTTGAGGCTTTATCGCCAGTTCCCTGTTTTTTCATGCGTTTTTTTTTAAATTTGTAGTATTAAGTTGCTAAATTAAATAATTTTTTTTAATGAAAAACCCGGCTTCACCTACCCATTTTGGGAAAACAATAGAAATTGATGATGTTTTTGAGGACAGCCAGAAAAACCGGCAGGTAAAGGTTCTTAAATTTTCAACAACTGATATCCGGGTAATTCCAACTTTTACCACACCTTCTGAAACATTTCCGGCTTATTGGGTGCCAATAGCTGAGTTTGAAACCCGCATGCAATTTGTAAAAAGCGGCAAAGAAATAAGAATTTCGCAGTTAAAAAGATCAATAAGCGAAAAAAAGGAGGCAATAAAAACCGCCGGCAAAGCTCTTAAAGAAATGTATCTGCAGGAAATGCAGAAGTACGAAAAGGAATTGAGCGCCTTAGAACAAAGCGCAGACCCCGGAGAATTAAATACTGATCAGGATTTGATCGCTAAATACCCAAAGCTCTCAAAATCTCAGAGGGAATCTATTGCTAACCAAACTCAGGAAATATTATCGGAAAACCCGAATAAGTTAACGGACTTTCAGCGGGGCACATTAGAGCTTTATGAAGGGTTGGGCTCCGTTAAGGGAGTTGTTGATAAAGGAATTTTGCACCAGTTTTACACACCCTACCCCATAATAAAAAAAATGTGGGACCTTGCTTTTAGCCTGGGCGTTCCCCGAGAAAATTTAACTATGTGTGAGCCCAGCTGTGGGACTGGCCGGTTTTTCAAGTTTGCACCGGAAAATGCAACCTGCTACGGGTTTGATCCGGACACACTTAATTTGCGAATCGCGAAATTATTATACCCGGACACAGAAAGATATATTTTTTACCAGCAGGAATTTGAAACTGCTTTTTTGGAGGCTCCAAATTACTCAAGAGCCATAAAGAAAAGCTGGTTGCCTGAAATGGATCTGGTAATCGGAAACCCGCCTTATGGTGATTATATGGGGTATTATAAGAGCTACATGCCAAAGGCGTTTAAACGCTTTGAGTTTTTGTTTGTACTTTTAGGCTTAAAACTTCTTAAAAAAGATGGCATCCTTGTTTATATTGTTTCTCAGAATTTTATGAACAATGGGGCTATGTACAATAACATGAAAGAAGAAATTTTAAAGATCGGGGAGTTTATTACCTCATTCCGATTACCAAATGGCGTTTTTTCAACAACTGACGTAGGGACGGATATAATAATCTTCAAAAAAAAATAAAATGAATTCAGGCCTTATTGATAAAATTTATACTGAGGAAGTTTTCATGATAATGATAGGTGGAGATGATTGGGATGAGCAATTTGGAAAACCATATTCTGATTATGAACGAGCATTTAAAGATTATAATTCTATTGATTATAGAGACTTTCCCGGTAGAGAAAATTATTCAAGTAATACAAAGCGCCTTGAAAAGGTCCAGATTATTTATGAATTCATAGGCGAAATTGATCCGGAATTTGAAAAAATAGAAGATTATATCGACCAACGTACATTAAAAGATGAATCTTATTGGAAAATAACAAATGAACCAGAACCAATCACCATATTAAATGATTCTATAGAAAGAGTAAATAAAGAATCGGATTCAATTTTACAAGAAGTTACCAGGTATTTTGGCGGGAAATATTCTACAATTAATATTGATGAGTCGGATGATCCTAAAACATTGAAACTAAGAATTGCAGATCATTCTGGGAAACATAAAAATAAAGGATTAGAAGATTACTTCCTCTCTATAGTTATAACTAATGCAAATCCTACTGAACATTTTTACACTTCAGGTCCAGAAGGATTAAGAAGATCCGAGGAAGAAATTTTCGATTCTGGCACAAGTGCAAATGAAATCATAGGATTTATAAATGAACAAATCAGACAAATGAAAGAAGAAAATAGTTCAGATAATAATTCAGAAGAAATAAATGAATCTGAAACGGTAAGGCTTATAACCGAAAAGGTTAAGGAGCAATGCAAGGCCAATAAATACAAGCATCTTTGCCAGCGCATTGAAAGCGGGGATAACGGATTAGCCTATGTGGTTAACCGCTGCATTAAATCAATGTCAGAAGATAAAATAAAACTTTCAACGGCTCTTGCTTATTTGGAAAGTGAATTTGAAGGCATAAACTAATTTTATGGGAAGTTACAGGGCACGTACCGAATTCATAAATGAAAAAATAAACGAGGCAACCGCTTCGGGGGACGAAGAAACAAAACGCCTTCTTTCCAATGGCTTTATTCCCGAAAAACTTCTGGTAGAATACGTGCAGTTTCTTGGCAACTATACTTTTATTACTGGTCCCGATACGGATTTAGAAAAAATATCAAACGCAAATTTCTTCGCGATAAACCCCAGCCATGTTGCGGGCACAATTAAACCAGGTAGCGGGTTTTTAAATCCTGTTTTGGTGGTAGGAACTATTGAACAGGTTATTGATCAGATAAATTTGTTTTTACAAACAGCCATAACTGAAAAAGAAAAGGGTATTCCTACCACTAAAAAAGAAATTTATGAAATGACGTTTAGTGAGTTTAAAAAAAATATCATTTTACATAAAAACGCAATAACAAAAGAAATAAACGGGGATTTGCAGGTAGGGGATTATTACGAAGCACAAAATTTCGCGTTCGATATTCCAAAAAACCTTCAAAAAGAAAAAGAGTTTTCCCCGGAAATGTTTTCACGGGAACTTTGGAAATATCAGTTAAAACAAATAGTTGAAGCTGTTATTGCTGGAAAAAAAATATCAAAAAAAGTTTTAAACGATTTTTTAATCGATCCTGAATATAATAAGGAAACTGTTTTATTAAAAAATGCGCTCAATATGAAAACCTCTAAAAAGAAACCAGAAGAAGTAAGGGCTCCCGCTTTTTATGCGGTTGATGATCATGTAAAATATGAGCAAGGGGACACAGAAAAAGAAACATGGTATGGAATAATTCGTAGAATTGTTGATCTGGAAACTGAGTATGCTTACAGAATTGATGCATTTAATATAAATTATAAAAGCATGACTTCTGAAAAAGTTAATGAGCAATTTGAAGGCCCCTTAACCGGCATTTCAAAAGAGGATTACGACAAAAAACATAAAGAGTGGCAAAATAAGTGGCAACAAAAAGCCAAACCAGAAGAAAGAACCGACATGGAACCAAAGATTTTAATAAAAGCAGGAACTATTTTAAAACTCAATAAAAATGTTTCTAAACATGCCACGGCTGGTATGGAGGTAGAAGTGCGAAATGATTTTTATGAAGGGGATAAAAAAATTAGTGCAAGGTGCTGTTCTGGTGACAGAGTACAGGAAATTATAAGACTCTCGCCAACTGATTTTGAGCAAGAAAAAAACAACACAGAAACCGTAGTTCCTGAAATTGAAATTACTAAACAAGATTTTGCGGTTATAAAAGCCAATAACCTTTTGGATGATGATGAAAAAAAGGAAAACATTACCATTGAAGAAAGCATTACCCGCTATAATCCTGGTATATCTGAGAGCGAATTAAAAGCCTGGGTATGGTATAAGCGGCAATTCGGGAACCCGATGAAGGGCTGGAATAAATATTATTTGGCTGGTACCGGAGAAGTTTCAGAGGTAATAATTACCTCAAAGGAAACAATGCTAAAAGATAATAAGTACGCTGATATCAGGTTAGTTCCTGCAGGTACTACGTTAGGAAAAAAGACAAAGTTCAAAAATCAGTATGGAACTGAAACATATATAATTATCCGAACAGAAAACAATGAACTGATCTGGGTAAATAAAAAAGACGTTAAGGAAACAAAAACAAAACCTCTCGCTAGTAAAGCTGAAATTGACAACCTGGTAAAAGAAGGTGCTTTGATCTTTGATGGAGACGATTATTTTCCGGTACCTGTATTTTACTTCGGGGATATATATAAAAAAATCGATATACTTAAAACAAATGAGGCCCGGATAATTGAAAAATACGGAGTTGAAATTTATGAAAAACAACTGGCCATAGCAGAAGGTTATAAACCAAAGCAACGTACTTTCCGAGATCCTATAAAAACCGCCCGCCCCCATATTTTAAGCCTTTCTGCTTTTGGCATGGAAGCCGAAAACTTTGGTATTTTAGAGTTAAATGAACTTACTGGTGTAAAAATTGGGGCAACTAAACGGGGCCGTTTTCAGGCGGCAACTGAGCCCGTTTCTTTATTTGAGGCTTTTCAGGCTTGGACCACTGAAACGGTTAAAGACAGCGATCTTAAAAATACTACCAAAAGCAATATTTCTACTTATTATTGGGCAAAATCAATCCGCTGGCCCAAAGATTCAGACGGAAACGACGAGTTAAGTGCAAGTGAAAAAGCAGAGTTAATTGGTAATGCCCGGTTAGCTTCAGAAGAATTATTTTCTGAATTTCTTTCCGTTGCATTGACTTTTGAAGATTCAGTGCGCCTTGACTTGGTTTGGAACGAAAAATATAATGCCTTTACCTCCATTAATCAGTTTGTCGATAAAATTCCTATTGCATACGCAGGCAGCGCAATGTTTAAAGAGGGTGCATTGGGAATAAAAAATGCACAGCGGCACGGCCTTGCCTTTCTGCAGTTAGTAGGTTCCGGTTGCATTGCCTACGATGTAGGGTTTGGAAAAACGCTTACAGCGATTTTAAATATCGCTCAGTTAATGAGTCAGGGAAAAATTAAACGTCCGTTAATTGTAGTTCCAAAACCAACGTATAAAAATTGGCTGAAAGAATTATTTGGATATTGGACAGATGGGGAGAAAGTAGAGTTTACCCATTTTCAGGGAGCGCAATATCATTACGGGGTTTTCTCCGGAACTGAGATAAAAGTTAATGACTGGTATAATTTATCTGGTAAGCATTACGAGCGTTTAATTTCAGAAAACAAGGTTGATTTTAATAAGGAAGTTCCTGAAAATACTATTACAGTTGTCAGCTATAAAGGTTTTGAACAGATGGGATATGGCCGGGAAATAAGCGGCGATTTGTTTAATGCAATTTACAACGTAATCGCTCAAAAAGATGCTACGGACGAAAAAGAAGAAGTAAAATTCCGCGAAGAAGCGCAAGGCTGGTTAGGACTTGGTAATAAAAACGCCATTGTGCAAATCAATAAAGTTGGGTTTGATCACATGACGGTCGATGAAGCGCATAATTTTAAAAATGTTTTTGCATCCTGCGGTAAAGATCCGGAAACCGGTAGAAAACTTTTTGGTATTTCTTCCAGTCGTTCTTCCAGAGCGGTAAAAATGTTTTTCGTATCTCAATATTTGCAGCGTAAGTTTGGTAAAAACGTTGTACTTCTTACGGCAACGCCTTTCTCAAATTCACCGCTCGAAATGTATTCAATGCTTTCCTATATTGGCCTTGATACGCTCAATTATTATAATTTGTATAACATTAAAAAATTCTTTGAGAATTTTATATTGGAAACGGTTGAATATGCGGTTAACAACGTAGGAGAAATTGTAACGAAACCGGTAATAAAATCCTTCCAGAATTTAAAGTTGCTGCAAACAATTCTTTATAATCATTTCGATTATAAAGACAATCCAAAAGAGGCAAACGTTGTACGACCTTGTTTAATTGATTATCCAAATAAGCAACTTGGTATAAACACCTATTTGGATATGAACGATTGGCAGAAAAAAAACCAGGTAGTTGTAAAATCAACTGCAGCGGCCATATCGCGGCAAAACAGGGGTGCGGTATTCCGTGCTATTGCTATGAGTTTAAACAATGCATTCAGCCCGTTCCTTTTTGCTAATCAGGAGCCGGACAGTGCAGAAGAATTTGTAAACCAGAGTCCAAAGATCAAATTTGCAGTTGAGTGTATTCGTACAATAAAAGACTGGCACGAAGCCAGGGGCGAAGAACTTTCTGGTCAGGTAATTTATTCAAATCGCGGAGAAAAATACTTTGAGTATATCAAACAATTCCTTTTGGATGATCTTAAAATGAAACGCGGGCTCATTTATGACGATGAAAAGCTGGATGAAGTAGAAATAATTTCTGGTGGCGGAGGCGAAGCTGCAGACGATAGAAAAGAATTAATTAAAGATGCTTTTAACGCCGGCATTGTAAAAGTAATTATCGGAACGTCTACTATCCGCGAAGGAATTAACCTGCAGGCCCGCGGTACGTGTATTCATGATCTTTTTCCTGAATGGAACCCCACTGATATTCGCCAATTAAAGGGCCGGATATGGAGACAGGGAAATAAATTCGGGTACGTGCGGTTTATTATGCCGCTGGTAATAAATTCAATGGATAATTTCGTGTTTCAAAAGCAGGATGAAAAGTCTAAACGTATTGCATCCCTGTGGCATAATATTGGGGAAAGTAACGTTGAAGAAATTGATAATTCGGATATGGACCCGCAAGAGATAAAATACGAGCTGGTTGAAGATCCGGAAGAAAAATTTAAGATTAAATATGAGACAGTTGTAAAGGATGCAACCCGCACCTTAGCCATTATACAGGAAAACATAGAAACCATTTCAAAAATTGATTCTCATATAGAACAGTTGATTGAATCTCGCGATGAAGTATATGGAGATTTAAAGAATAAATCAAAAAAATGGATTGAATATTCCGGGTTGTTGAAAGGGAAAGTCACGGTCTTAGCAAAAAAAGAAAGTGAAACAAAATTTCTTGGCAGGATAAAAGACTATTCGGAAAAGATTGATCTACTTACAAAAGAATTTTTACAGTTTGAAGCAACTAATAAATGCGATATGCCGCTGCTTCTTAAAATTTGCCGTGACCTTGATATAAAAACTTTTTATCTGGAACCCGAAAGGACAACCTTTGGGTATAAGGTAGAGCAATTAACAGAAGAGTATGAGGGCGAAATATGGTCAGTAAGCCATTGGGATTATAAAAACATGATTGATCATTATTCCCATGTACGAAAAGCTGAAAAATCAGTTCTTAACCCTTATGGTATTGCCTGGTATGATAGTCTAACAAAACTAAAACGCGATACCGATAAAAGATTTAAAGAAGCATCCGGGTATTTAGATAGTCTGAAAACAGATGAATATAAAGAATCGGTTATGCGCGAAATAGAATCTGAAATTGCTGCAAAAAAGTTAATTCGGGGCGATTTAATGACACAGGTGGCAAAATTTGCCGAAAAAAATTATTTGCTCAGTTATTTATCGGACAACACGGACCGGGAGAATTGCCCAATTCCTGAAAACGGGTGCTGCGCAACAAATGGTATTGATATTATCCACAAAGAAGGAATGAGCGAACACCCTATTGGCGAGCTTTCAGGCTCGGGTGTGGGATTTGACAGGGTGGAAGTGCAGGAAGCTATAAATACAATTACCCAGGTCCTTCCGGATTTGAAGGGAAAACAGAAAAAAGAGGCGGTTGAAGCGCTGGAAATCCTGTATGCGTTAACTGAACAATAAAATTTCATAAATTTGTACTATGACTAACGAGGAAATCGACAAAGAAATCGCAAAAGTGAAGGCCGATAAAATGGTACCTGACTTTGCGAAAACCGCCAGAATTGCCCAGCTGGAAAAACAGCGGCCAGCAAAAAGTTCTGGGGAGCCAAAGAAACCCACGAAGGAAAAACCGCCCGTTGCGGCAAAACCAGCTGGTAAAACCGGTAAGAAAAAAGCCAAAGTAAAGAAGGGCGAAGATTTTGAGATCAACGGAAAAAAAATAAATGAAGTTGATTGCCAGGAGCTTTATAAATTAATCAGCGAACGGCTGGAAAGCGCGAAAAAATCTGCAAAAAAATCCCGGACAAAGCCCGTTATTGAAAAAGTGGCTAAAAATATTGAACAGGCGGCTGCAGGAGCCATTAAAAATATTCCGGCTAAAAAAATAAATGCCGATCCTGAAAAATGGGCGAAAAAAATTAAACTGGTTTATGATGCTTCTAAAAAATACGCTCTTGAATTAAAAGATATTCTGGGCGAAGATTACGATTCGGCTGCTGTTATAGAAGAACTGGCACCTATTTTAAAATTTGCGCAAGAAATTGAAAAGAAAAAATAAATGTTTGCATACAATTTTTTTAATTCTACTGATATAGTGATTTGGGAAAATGTAATTTGTGAATATGGCACAATAAAATTTTTCGTATGCATGGCGGATATAAGAGAAGCCAGTATGAATGAAATAAAAAAATACGTATCATGGCAGAATTTGAATTAAAACACGAAACAGTTATAAGTGAATTGAGCGCATTAGGGTTAAACCCCGCAGAAATGCCGCCTGAAATCCGTATGGAAGTAGGAGCGATTAAAGGTTATATCGCCAAAGAAGAAAACAAAAATAATGGAGTATTTCCACCTGAAAAAACGGATATTGTAATGAGAAGATCCGGCAAACTTGCGGACCGTATCATTACCTGGTATGAATCAGATATTAAAGAAGAAAATCAAAACCCAACCGATATGACACCTGATCAACAAACAAAATTTAATGCTGCAAAGGCAAAAGCCATTGAAGCACAAGGAAAAAAAGACTGGCCAGCTGCAAAAGCAGGCTTTGAAGAAGCGCTTTCAATTTCTGCCGAAGATCAGGAATCTAAAGACGGTTTGACTGCAGTAAATGCCGCAATTGAAACCGAAGCCACAGAAATCGCCGCTGCAGAAAAAACCAAAGCGCTTATCGCTCGCGCGAAAGCCGTAGGAATCGCAGAGGACAGCACGGAAGAACAAATTGTTGCCGCTGAAACCGCAAAAGACAAAACACCAGCGGAACCCACCGCCGCTGCATTAGCACTTGCAGCCCGTGCAAAAGCTGCTGGTCTTTCTGAAACAGCAACGGAAGCCGAAATTATTGCCGCTGAAACTGCGAAAGCAAAAACAGCAGGGGATAAAAAACCTGATCAGCCCAACAATTCTTTTGAAGTTGTTGACACAATTTTAGGATATTAAAATGACACCTCCCGCAATTGCAGCCATACCAATGGTACAGAATCAAGGCCAGGCACCGGCAAATCCGGCAAGCCCGATTTCAACCAGTAATAAGGCTCAGTGGTTGTTATTTGGACTTACTGTATTTTTAAGCACAGCCATTGTTGTGCACATGGTGTACGAAACAAGGTTGTTTCGCCTGCAAATTGAAAAAATGAACAGGGATTTAAAAAAATGAGTATAAGTTTTCGTTTGAGGCCGTGTGCCGGAAAAAGTGGAGTACACCAACACTGAAAATTTATTTTATGTTCGGGCAACAGTTCATCAAATAAAATTCAGGGGGCGTATCTCCGCTTTTTTTTACCAGATAACTACCGCAAGTAACCACCTACAAAAATTAATAAACCTTTCCCGTTTCTGGCCGTTTCATAGTTAAAACCAAACTATGAAAAAAACCCTCTTTATTTTTATCCTATCAATTACGGGATATTACGGACAAAATTGCGGATGTGAACAGAAGTTCAGCATTTCAATTGACAAAAAACAAGCGGTTAAAGTTGCAGGCCAATTTTTAACGGTAATAACCACTCCAAAGCAAGCGCCGGCAAAACAGATCGTGCGACCGAAGCCAGTGCTAAAGCCTAAGCCCAAACCACTGACAGCAGAGCAAAAGCGAAGTAAAATTTCATTTGTTGCGGCTACCCTTTTTCAGCTCAGTAAAAACATTGAGCTACCAAAGCGCCGCCATTGCGAAGCGCCAAAAATAACCACACCGGTCAGGACTACCAATAGCACACCATCAAACCCGGTGCGGCCAGGTCATAAACCAACTGGAATTATTAAGCCGGTCGCACACCCAATTCGCGGGTAGTTTTTTTTTCATATATTTGTTGCATGAAAAGTTTCATAGCCTTAGCGTTAATCATGTTCTCATACGGAGCATTAACGTGCGCACCGCCTGGTAGTGCAGCAAAAACAAACACCGCTGATCTCAGCGTTACCCAGGCCAATTCTGAAACTGCATGCAACAATTTTACAAATGAAAGTTTTTCTTTTGTGACTTACGAAGCGGTAGTATTCAGTGTTGTTTCTGACAGCGAAATTAAAACCGCCAATGCGGATTTTATTCTGAGCCCGAAAAAAGTTTTTTTAAGCGCAACCGAAAGCAAATATTTAAAGTGCTGGGGCAGGCCACCGATTATAACGGGGTACGGCTTCAATACTATAGATAAAAGTTTCAGTTGGCGAACGACAATAAAGAATCCAATTCCGATAACTTCCCCCGGCAGTTACCCGTGGCGAATGTGTTAGATACCTTATTTTTATGTGGTATAGTGGTAAGAAAACCCTCTCTGAAAAGTGAGGGTTTTTTTGTTGGAATAAACTACCATTTTTTAAACAGCCGAACGCATTTATTTTCAGGTAGTTTACTGTTAAAATCTCCCTAATTATGTTTTTGCTATTTACCATATTTTGAACGGGTAATTAAAGGCATCAAAATTCATAGTAAATTCGTGGTAATTGTATGAGAAACAGTAGTTCCGCAATAAATATTACAAAAGAATTCGTGTGGACCGCCGAATTAATAGGAGTTAAACAGGTAAGAGAAGTATTGAAGAACGCCAGAGAAAAGGCTACTTCTGAATCTTCTACCGATGAATCTACAGCGGAGAATAGGATTATACGAATTATTTGCCAGGCTTATTCCGTTTCGAAACGGGAATTAATTTACGGAAGTAGCAGGGGAATGAGAACAGAGGCGCTTACTGCCTGTTTTATTTGTTTAGAAAAATATTTGAAATACAAGGGGCCCCGATTAGAACTTTTATTTCAAAAAGATCAAAGTAACATTCGTAAAGCCATTAAATTTTTCAATCTGCTATCAGATAAGCATGATCAGAAAATAATTTCCCGCGTAAAAAATTGCCAGGAGAAAATTGAAAAAGAATTGAGTTTAAAATAAATGGGAAGAAAAAAAAACACCCCTGAAAAAATTAAAGAGCTTGAAGATAAAAAAAACTTAGAGCCAAAAAGACAATACAATAAAAAACCCGCTATATCTCAGCAAATGGAAAATCAAAACCCAGACGTAAACAGTAACGAAAACAAAACCGGAACTGAAAATACAGAGCAAAATCAAAACTCTAACAAATCTAACACGGAAAATACTACTCAACAAAATACCGATGAGCATGAAAAGAAAATTGAAACTACCAGTCAAGAAAAACCAGTTGAAAAAACGCAGGAACAGAAACTTGTAAATGAAAGTGAACTGCAGGGCAAAGGATTGACCGGCCCGTTTGCCGGAAACCCGGAAGGCAGAGCTCATTCTCGCCCAATAATTGATCATACGCTGACAAAAGATATTCCGGAACCTGATTTCAACGTCCCAGATCCGAAAGTACAAATACAATCAGAGCAAGCTAAGGTGGAAGCTGCGCAGCCCCTTATTCCTCCCAGCCCTGAAATACAAAATCTAACACCAGATGAAAAACAAGCTGCAGCCGAACAGCTAACGGACCTTGTGCTTTCCGGCTATGATAAATTACATTCTTTTGCCAGGTGGTACCTGACAGTCGATGAAGAAAAGTTACAGGAAGCTCAACTTGAAGGCCGGATTGATCTAAATATGGAAGTTAGAAATCTTCCAGATCGTAAAACCGGTAGAGATATAACTGTTCAACGTTTTTTCGATGGTTACAACCAGACCATTAAAGAAGATATGGTCGTAGACAAAGAGTTAATTGCTGAAATACGCCCTGCAATGATTCGTACCTGCGTAAAACACAATTGGGGAGTAAGTGACGATGCTTATATTTTTGTGAAGCTGGGTGTAGACGTTGCAACTAAGTTCACAATGGTAATTGGCCTGAAAAAAACTGCAAATAAAATGTTTAAGATTTGCGAACAATTAAAAACGGAAAACGCAGCGGCCTTGCAGATGGCAATTAATTTAGAAAAAAGAAAATATTTAACCGCTCGCGCAAAACTTGCTGGCATGGAAAATCCCCACCTGGCAACAGAAGAAGAAATTACGGCTGCAGAAAACACCCCTAAAAAAGCAGCGGCCTAAATAGTTTTAAAAATGCCGGAAACAAATAACGCAAACGCTCCTGCCGTTCCTGCTAAAAAATACATTGTAGAAGGCGCTCATTATTTTTTTCCGGAAAAAACAGGAGACAGAGAGGCTAGGATGTACCTGGCCTGCGGGGAAAAAGGTGGTGGTAAGTCATGGGAAACAATTCGTTATTTAATTTCCGATTATGTAGTTCCTCCCCCCAGCTCAAACCAGATCCCCCGAAAAGGACTTATACTTGATGTTAATGATGAATACCGGGCGTTTGGCGTTCGTGCTATTAGTATTGAAAACATTCCTCTGTTTTGCGCTCACCCTCAAACTGAATTACGTTGCATCCGTCCTTACACAATAGGACCAGGAGGTATTGCCCATAAAATGTCTCTTGATGATATTTTGCAGGCGCTAAATAAAATACTGAATCTATATAAAGGCGGGGTTTTACTGGTTGAAGATATTTCTCGTATTGCCGCTTATAACTTAAAGCAGGATCTTTTGGGTGCAATTTGTACAAATCGCCATAATGACTGCGATGTTATAATGCATTACCAGAACACTAACAGGCCGCTGCCTGCAGTATGGGAAAATACAAATATTGTACGCCTGCACCATCAAAAAACAAGTGTTTATAATATAGATCCAAAGAACGCAAATGTAGAGCTATTCCGTATTGGTCAGATCATTGTTAACCGCCGGCACGATGCAGGTCAAGCACATTTTTTTGTTCATCTTGATTTGGATAGCGATAAAATCTACGGTAATTTTTCTGGTAATGAATTTATGACTGCTATTATAGAAATGATTTCAGAGCGCCATTCGCATTACATAAAACCGTTACTTGATAAGCGTGACGTAGGTGGGAATAAAATGTACAATTACGCAACGGCACTAAAGGCAATATCTCAAAAAAAGTTTTTAGATTATTGGGGAAATACGGTAATTGACCCTAAAAAAGCACATTTGATTTTTTGCTAATTACCTTTTAAATACCTGCTCCAATAAAATAAATATCAGCTAATTACGCTAATTACCTGTAAGTAACGGGTAAATAAATCTGAATCAACCGCCTTATTAACCACATATATTTGTTGCTGTAAATCGTACAATCTGAAAAGTACATAACTAACATTTCTGAAAATGGAACCTTCAACAACAAAATCTGGTAACGCTAAAAAGTTTTTTATTGCAGCTGCAACTGTAGCTGTTGGCGTTATGATTGGCTACACTCTTGGCCAGGCATTATACACACTTACTTTGAAGAAAGTTGTAGATAAAGTTTAACAAGACAAAAAAAGGAGATCATTAAAATGAAAACAAATTCAAAATACTTCGCACTTGCTGGAGCTTTCGTAAAAGAAAAGTTCGCGGGTGTTGATGGCTTCGATAGCGCAACAGGAAACTGGGGTTACGAAGCTGCGGGTGCACCAGGTGCAAACGCGCAAAACTTGCAAAATTATAATTCGAGCACTTCAAGGCCGTACATTATTCAGATTGCCAATGCGAATTTGGTTGATACTGATATTACGTTGTGGAATTCATTTTCCAATCGCGGAATCGCAAACAACGGAAACCCGGCTGGTATTACCATTTCATCTGGTATGCCTGGTGTGACTTATGCAGAAATGCTGGCTGAATCGGAAACAAAGAATTTCCAGTGCGGTATGGTGTATATGAAAGTATTAGCGGGTTCTAACGGAATCCTTGATGCGGCCATTACCCTTACAACAGGAGCTTCAACCGGTCAGAAAAGCACCGATCCGCTAACACCGGATCTGGACCCAAACCAGACCTTAACTAACGTTTTGGTGTTTTATTGCGATTTCAAAATTAATGGTTTTACAAACTGGGTGGTAACAATGCCTCCAAGTACCACAGTAAGGTACAAGTTCTACAACACTACTACGGTAGATGCAGGACGTGCATTGAGTAACAACCCTGCTGTAAAAGGCTACGTTGCTCCGCAAATTGGCAAGCCATTCCAAATCACAATGAGCCCCAAAATGCAGGCTGCTTTGAAAGGTATTTCTTAAGCAAGCAAATATTTAACCCATAAAAAAGGGCAAGGAGCAAATGCTGCCTTGCCCTTTTTGTTAAAAAATACCCAAACAATGAATACCTGGCAAATTATAGCATACGGAAATCTGAACGGTGCAAATGAGTTACTTCAAAAGCATGGTTATCATACTTCGGGAGATCCTGAAAAAGTTGCCGTTAATCTGGCAAGTTTAGTTTCTTCCGAACAGTCTCAGGCGATATTAAATGAAATACGCGAAATACACCCTGATAAAGACCTTTTTGAGCCTGCAGCACCTAAAAAAGATCGCCATCATAGTTGCTGTGGTTCTCATAGCGCAAATGGTGAGCCTGATAATGGTTTTTCTGAATGTGCCGGTTGCGGTGGAAGTTGCGGTGGTAAAAAGAAAGAAAGATCGTTAGCGGCAGATGGTAGTGGAAATGGCGGGCAGAATGTGCAGCAAATCATTTCTCAAAATCAATTTAATATAATGGGACTTTTTGTTATTGCAATAACAGCGATGGTAATTATGTCCTTTAAAAAAACAGCATAATGTTATATCCTGCAAACGCTTTTATAGAAAATTTCACCAATGCCGCCGGGGTTGATCCTCATGGCGCAATGGATATACTTATCAACGCAGTTAATGATGCAATTATCAGTGACCGCGCAGGTGTTATAGATGCATTGGCAAAATCCGGGGTAAACATCCGTGAAACTGCAAGTAACAGGGAAATTGTTTCTGCGGTAAGTAATGAAATTTACGACAACAAGGATTTCATCAACAAATTGAGCGAATTATTAAGTGAAAAATATTATAACGCAGATGGCGAAGATAAAGACAGTAAACCGGCGCTTATAAATGCGATTGCTGGTGCGGTTGGAAGTGTAGCTGGTATTTTCTCTGGTGGCCAGCAAAATAAAGCTGCAAAGGAACAGACAAAGCAAATGATGCTGGCTAATTTAATGGCAAAACAAAATCCGCCGGCAGGTTTATCAGGACTTGCAATTGCAGGAATTATTGTGGGAGCCATGGTTGTTGTTGGTGCCCTTGGATTTGTTATTTATAAAATGGCGACAAAGAAATAATGGGTAGTAGTTTATTCAAAATAAAAGATGATTACAATACTTACCGTGGGGATGATCAGGAATTAACTTCTCCGCGATTATTTAGGGCAGGTGAGGAAGTAATTGGAGTTAAATACGAAGGGCCGGACGCTTCTCAATACCCGGATGAACTGTTTATAATTGACAACGGGTACATAATGGCTGGTAGCAACCTGCAATTGAAGTATAACGTTGATGATGAAGGAAAAGAAATTGTACAAACGCCACTTACAAAAGAGGCAGAAAAATTAATAAAAGAATTAGATGAAATTTCAAGTAAGCAAACAGTAAAATCAATTATTACAAAAAGCAGACAGAGCGTGAACGGAATGTTAACGGGTGGCGCAATTGGTGCAATTACCGCTTTAGCATTTAAAAAAAGTGTGTTTTGGGGTGTTTTGATTGGTGCAACATTAGGCGGGCTTATTGGAAGTAAAATGAAAATGCCGGAATCAATAAAAAATTATAAGTAAAATGAAAACAGTAGGAAAAATAATATTAGGAGTTGGAATTGCAGGTGCAACAATTGCTGCAATAGTTATCGCTTATAATAAGTTTGTAAAAACACCCAAAAGCCCAGCTGCAAAAGTTCCTGAAACACCAGCTAAGAAAAATCCTTCACCAGTAATGAAAAAACTTCCTCCAAGAAACACGAATTCAGGTGTAATGGTTAACAATCCCAGCCCTCCTCCCGCAGTTGTGCCAACGACAATAACTGCAAAAGAACAACTTTGGCAGGATTCTAAAAAGAAAGCGTATGATTCTGTAAAAACATATACAGTAGATCCGCACACACAAACAAAGTTGTCTGATGTTGAAAAACTGATGTTGAAAGAAATGTTTGAAGGAAATTTTTTAGAAAATCCAGAATATAAAAACAAAAAAATAATTCAGGCAGTTGACGAGCATAAAGATTTATCTCAAATTATTTTAGATGATTCTTTCTGGTTTTTACCTACTTTTTCTAAAGGGATCTAAATTATAACAATTAATAAATGAAAACGGGAAAAGTTTTAATCGGAATTGGGGTTGCAGGAGTTGCAATTGCTTTAATAGCCTACGCATTTAAAAAATCAGGGAGCGCCCAGAAATCAAAAATTGAGAAGCCCGTGAAAAGGCAGGTGAACCCGGTGAAAAATCTTAAGTCATTACAACCAACAGTAGAAACGCCGATGGTTGCTCAAAATAATGGTTCGCCTATGAGCGGCCCAAATCTTTAAGTATTAAAAATAACTGAAAAATGAAAACAATTGGTAAAGTTTTAATCGGGGTTCTTGCTACAGGGTTTGTAGTGACCGCCGGATATTTTTTCGTTTGGAAACCTTTTTTTGGCGTTCCTACTGAAAAAAAAGAGGAAGAGAATGAGGAAACCCCACCTTTGGAATTTCTGGATGAAAATGGAAAACCTACAAATACAGGAATTGCAACGTCTGTTAACCAAACCCCTCGCCCTCCGCTTGTAAAGGCTTTCAAAAAAGACCAGATGCTTTATTCAAAAGCAGATAACATGGCTTATTATACTTATCCGGAAGCGAAAGAATTAAATATCCTTACAGGTACCACCCGTAAGAAAGATGAACTGGCAGGGTATTATGAAAAAACAGCGTTGAATGGTTTTATCCAGGTTACAACGAAATCTAAATCCGGACAATGGGTTCAGTTATATATTTATCCTGGTGTAGTTCGCCCGGCAAAAAGCACGGAACTTGGATTTTTAGGAGTAGATGGCTTTGATAATGTAGACGGTTTTAATTCTAATTCCGGCGAAGGTGGTGGTGAGTGGGTTGTATCTGGTGCTCCTGGTGATTGGTATAACGGAGTAGATGGGTTTAATAATTTACATGCAGGCCCATGCCCTAAGAATTGGGATTGTGTGCACGGAAGGCCAAAGCCAACGTTTAACGGTGTGGCTGGCCGCAATTGGTTTGAAAATGTTGATGGTTTTGAAAATGCTTTCGGCAGATCAGCCGGACAAAACACAAGATACGTTCAACAGGGAGATTGTAAAAAACCAAATTTCTGGTCAGACGGCCATTGTTACGCAGGAAAAAATACTTCTCCACTGAGATACAAAAATGAAAGCGAATGTAAAGCCCCGAATTTTTGGTATGGCGGTCATTGTTACACAGGTAAAAATTCTTCAGCTATTTAAAATTAATTTGTAATTCAACTTTAATATGAGTAGTAAATTTTTAAACGAGGAAACGGCTGACAAATGTGGCCCGCGTAAAACCGCCAATCAGGCCTGGAAAGAATATTACAATGCTGAAGGCAGCGATCAGAAAGGGTTTAATGACTGGATTACCGAACAAAAAAACAAAGGAAACCTTGACAAATTACTTGGAATAGGTGGCCTTTTACTTGGTGGTGGTGCTAGTGGTGGATCTCCTGAATATACCCCGCCAAAGGATTATGCGCCTGCACCAGCTGGAAAAACCTACATTATGGGGATACCGAAAGGTTATTTTATTGTCGGATCAATTGTGGTTGTTAGTCTTATTGGTCTTGGAATTTACGGATTAGTAAGAATGTCGAAAAAGAAAAACGCCGGTAAATAATGGAAAATTTATCTGAAATATTAAAAGGTTTAAAAGAATCTGACAAGGAAACGTTTTTAGAAAACGCTTGTGGAATTTTATTTCTTTACCAGAATGATATTGAACAGTTGAAGCAAAAATTAGGTGTTTCAACTGAGGAAGAAGCGGCGGTTATTAATAACGCGGTTGTTGGTATGATGGCTGAAAAAGGGATAAGTGACGCTGAAATGGATGCCGCAATTGAAAAGATGAAGAAGGAGTTGGTTAAAGAAAATTCAAACGCTGCCGCATTTCATCCTTCTTCCTGCCCTGATTATATTGTTAGGCATGGTAAGAAGCTGGCAATTGCTCTTGGAGCAACCAGTGGAGTTGTTCTGGGTGCTGGCTTAATAGGTGGAATGATCAGCGATACAAATCCTAACGGCAGGGCATTAAAATGGGCGTTAGCGATTGGGTTTGGTACGTTGGGGGTGTTTGTCTCAATAAAAGTTTGGAACAGGCATATCGCGCGTATTGAGAAGAAAATTGGGGTTAAAATTTCGGAGTAATGGAGAAGGCATTGTATTTCGGCGAAAAGCCCCTTGTTTTAGCCGTTACAATACAAGCGGTAAGTAAGATTGAACTTTCAATGAAATTGTCAGACTCGGATATTTGGTATGGCAATTACATAAACAGAAATATAATTCTTTCCGGTGAAAAAACTTTTTACATACGGATGCCGGAAAGCCCGCTTATTGGAATATTAAAAATTGAAAACGTTCATTCACATAATGATGCCGGTTTTAAAGTGGTGAAGTTAAAAGTGCTTCCACTTGATCCGCATCCTGAATTTTATGATAGCAAAGATCCTATGATAAAGTCATTTATGACCTTTATACAAGGATGGGCAAAAAGAGCAAAATACCTGGCTGCAGGTAATAAAGTACAAGTAATACCGAATTCGTTCTTTGATGAAAAAACAAACACATGGCAACCGGGATATTTTACACTTCCTAAAACATACTATTCTAACGACAAACGGTTTAGAATAGATTATGTTTTTGAGTGTGTAAACAGGGTAACAGGTCAGGTTTCAACTACCCCAATGAGAATAAGTGAAGACCGGGGAATAATTGAAGCGGCACAGAAACACGTTAAACCTGCGTCCATTCCTGAAATTATTGCTTGGAGTACACATGAGTTTTCTCACTTCTTTAAAAACGTGAATAGTTCAGATGAAGAAGAAGCGGACTGGAATGGCGCTAAAATATTTTTGGGATATGGTTATTCTGTAGCTGATCTTCTGGAAGGTTTTAGAGCGGTTTTTGAGAAAAGAGATAACCCGCAAAACAGAGCCCGCTGGGAAAAGTTTGTAAAAATGGCAATGGATTTTGATTTAAAATATAATAAATACCGATAAAAATGGCAGGCGAAGGTTCAAATTCAGGAAAAGGTCTATGGGCAGGAATGAGCCCAATGGGACGTACAATTGTAGGTGTTATGGGCGTAGCATTTGTAATTGGTACAACTATTTTCGTTGGCATGAAAGTGTACAATAGTTTCATTGCGCATAAGGACACAAAAGAAGGCCGGGACGAAATTAAAGAAACTGATAAAACTGTAAAACAGTTGCAGGATAAAGGAATAAAACTTTCATATCCGGAAGCTCAATACAAAACCTGGGCAAACTCATTAAAGGTAGCTGCAGACGGATGCGGAACTTCCAATCAGGTATGGAAAAACATTTTTGCAGCACTGAAAACTGAGCTGGATGTTTACCAGTTAATTTCTGCTTTCGGAATTCAGAAGATTGATGATTGCGGCTGGGGAAGTGGGGACTCTAATTACACATTAGGTCAAATGTTAGCCGATGAATTGGGCGATGATGAATTAGTAGAAGTAAATGCGATGTTAACCTCAAAAAAAATAAATTTCCAATTTTAAAAACCGATAAAATGAAAAACGTATTAGTATTTGGATTAGGGGCTGTAACAGCTGTAGCAATTATTTATTTCGTTCCCCGCTTTATGGGAAAAACGCTGATTATAAACGGCGGTCCGCATAAACCCGCGGAAGTTCCCAGCCCGGAAAAGAAAGTTGCAAGAGAAGGATTTGAATCAACTATGGAGTAATAAATAAAAATTAAGTTTTAAAGCCATGACAACAGGATTAAAAGTTTGTATAGGAATAGGGATTGCAATAGCCATTGGAGCTGGTTGTTATTTCGTTTTTAAACCAGGTAAGGGAACGCCTTCATCTGGTTCCGGTAGCGGAAAAGTAACGGCCTCTGATTTTGATGAAATGGTGGCTTTTTTCGCGGCACATAATGTAGATGTTTTTACGGGTGCAAGCGCAACTATAATGCAAAATGCAAAATCAAAGTTTTTGCAAAACTTTTCAAAAGCAGATTTGGCTGATATCAAAGCGCTGGTTGCAAGAACTGAAAGTAGCTGGACACCGGCTGAAAAATTGAGAGTTGGAATGTATTTACAAAAAATAAAATAAAGATGAAGACCTGGCATAAAATTTTAATTGGGATTGCTACCGTTGGTGTAACTGGCACCTGTATTTATTATGGGGCTAAATACGTGAGAAAACGTTTTTTCAAAAAGCCGGCAGCTGATACTAAAAAGGCTCAGGAACTTCTTGATAAAATTGAGGCGGCAAAATCCCAGCGCCTTACACCGGAAGGTCAAAAGCAAGTGGATGGTTGGAAGGTTGAATTGGCAAACATGGGTTATCAATCCGACAACGGGAAATTAATTCCCGTAGGAATTGGAGTAGCGCAAATGGGACAGGAAGAAGCAAATGGTATTGCACGTAGCATGGCTGGCCTTTCTTTTAGTAAACCAGGCGTTCGCAGTGTTTATGGCCCAACAGAACAAGCAGAATTTGACAGATTGGAAAAAATATTAATCGCCGGGGGATATACGTATGTGGCTGGAAACACAGAGGCAGAATCGAAAGCAGTCAAAAAATGAAATTTGGATATAAAATATTAATCGGAGTAGCTTCTGCAGGTTTAATTACCTGGGGGTTTATTGCGCTGCATAGAAGGATGAGTAAAGTAGGCAGTAAAATATCCTGCAATAGTAAATTCCTTTTTATCGGAGATTCAACAACTGCCGGCGCTTCCAGCTATGCAGATAAGTTAAAAGAGAATTGCCCGGATATCAGTATAAAAAAATTGGCTAAATCCGGTGAAAAAACAGATTGGATGCTGGACCAGTTCAATGAAGAAATTAAAACAGGTGTTAAGTACGATGTTATTACAATTCTTGGAATGTCCAATGATATTTTTGCCCGGCAGAGTATTGATAAAACGAAAGTGAATTTGCAGGCAATGTATGATAAGGCAAAACAGATGGGTGCAAAAGTGGTGGCAATTACAGCGCCCAATAAATCATTTTACTCTGCAACAAAAGAAATTCACAGAACGCTTATTAACGAGCTTACGGATTGGATTAAAAATAATAAATCGGTGGATGTGTTTATTGATCTTGGCGCAATGTCTAGCGATCAAAAACTATTTGCATCTGATAACCAGCATTTGAATGGAACTGGTCACGAAATGTTGAAAAACGAATTTGTAAAAAAAGTACTATAATGTCATTCGAAAAGGATTTACATAGTCAAATTGAAAAGCGGGTTGCTTCCGGGTATAAATACCAGGGCTACCCTGTTTATCCGTTGACTATGAGTGACGTTAAAAAGATTTCTTCCGTTGCTAATAAATACGGTTTTCCGCCGGAATGGCTGGCTAATCTTATTAATTATGAAAGTGCAGGAACCTTTAATCCTGCAATTCAAAATAGTATTGGTGCGACCGGTTTAATTCAGTTTTTGAAAAGCACAGCTTCCGGATCTTGTTTGAATACTACAACTGACGACCTGAAAAGACTAAGTTTTAGTGAGCAAATGGATTACGTTGATAAATATCTGAAATGCAATTTTGAATCTGTTGGCGCATCAAGAGGTGTTTATGATAAAACTAAGGGCAAAGTCACAAAAAAAATGACACAGACAGATTTATTTATGTTTATATTTTATCCTGCCTCTGTTGGAAATACACAATACGCATTTCCACCGGCAGTAATAAACGCAAATTCGGGAACAGCCACACCGGCAGAATATGCAATGAAAGCGCTAAGGGCTTCAACCGCTCCTTTCCGGGATATACCTGGTAATATAATGAGCACGGCTGCAGCTATAAAAAGGAACCCGGGAAAAGCAATTGCAGCAACGATAGGATTAGTTGGAATTACATTAGGAATTATTTTTTTAATACGCAGAGCATAATGGCACAGTTACCATATTCAAATATATTAGTAGGACCAGCAACGTTTAACGTAACGCCACAGATGCGTTTTGTAAATTTTTCAATGAAAGGAGCGTCTGCAGTAGCAAGTCAGATTTTAACTACAAATTCGATAATAACATTACCCGCACCTGGAACCATAAACTTAGCAAACGGCCAGGTAATTGGTGCAAGTGATAATAGCGGTGGATTTGTACAAGGAATTAGAATAACCGTGCCTGCAGGTGGTGCGGTTGAAATTTGGGGTGAAGTAGGATAAAAATAAGAAACAATACAAATGGCATTTGGAAATGAATTTCCCGGGTTTTTCCCAGTTGATCAGGTAGGAGTAACACCTGCTGATCTGCCATTGTATTGCTGGATGCTGACTGGAAATGCTCTTGCCGCGCCTGCTTTCTTTGGGACCACAACGGCTATTCCAGTTGATTTTTATACAAACAATATTCAGCGCATGCAATTGTCTGCCGCCGGAAATCTTCTTATTTCAAACGGAAGTTTAATTACTTCTTTCAATGGCAATTCTGGATTAAACTTACAATCCGGCGTTGGTTTTGATTTATTTGACACCGCAGGAAATCTTGGTTTTTATTCCAATGGAACATTGATTCAAACCTATTTAGGAGCTAATTATTTTGAAATCGCAGTTGCAGAATCAACAATTTATCATGGCACAAAAATAAAATTAGATTCTCCAATTTACAATTTTGCCACATTAACCGCCGATACTGTTCCTTACATTGACGCGACTAAAAACCTTGTTTCATCAACCATTACACCAACTGAATTAGGCTATTTAAGCGGCGCCGCTTCAAATATCCAAAATCAGATTAATAATCTAAATATTGGTTTTAGCTGGAAAACCGCCGTAAAAGTTGCCACAACGGCAGATATTGTTTTAGCTGGTGAACAGGTAATTGATGGAATTCTTACCGCAGGTTCTTCTGTTTTGGTGAAAAATCAAGCGGTTACCACTGAAAACGGAGTTTATACAAGTGGCCCAGGGGCTTGGACCAGAAGGGCTGATTGCAGTACTGGTGGCAGCGTACCTTCTGCTACAAGTATTTTATGTGCAACCGTAGTAGTTGAACAGGGCGCAGCGAACGCAGATCAAATATTTACCTGTACTTCAGATGCACCAATAACTATTGGAGTAACTGCCATTGCATTTGCAAAAACTTCTGCAACTACTTATACAGGTAGCGGGGGCATAACATTAACAGGGAATGATTTTGCAATTACCCCACTTGGTATTACCAATGGTATGATTGCAAATTCTACTATTGATTTAACCACAAAAGTAACTGGAATATTACCGGCAAATAATGGCGGAACAGGTATTGCAAATAACGTGGCATCTACTTTAACTATAACCGGAGCTTTTGCAAGTACGTTTTCTGTTAGTGGTGCTTTTACCTATACATATCCTACTGCTACAAGTACTTTATTGGCTAATAATTTGGGTATCTCGGGTGGAACCACACTAATTGGTGGTACAGGCGCGGGAGAAAATTTACAACTAAGTTCCACAAGCCATGCAACAAAGGGACTAACCTTTATTGATTCAGTAACAACCGGCATTATATTTAGCGGGCCACTAAATTCTATTGGAATCGGAACCGTTCCTGTAGCCAACCAGCCATTCACCGCATCACAAACTTTCGCTGGTACATATAGGGGAGTGATTATTAATCCTAGCATTGCAGTAAATGCTTCTGCTCAATTTGGTGTTCAAAATAGTGCTGCAATATTTTTAATGGAGAAATTAAGCACATTATTTACAACATCAGGATTAGTAACAGCCAGTCAAAATGTACTGATTAGTAATACCGGTAGTATGTTGTTAGCTACTTCGTCAGGTAGCAATTTACCAATACTTTTTGCGGTTGGCGGTATTGGTTCTTCAAATGAGTGTCTGAGATTATCTGGAACAGGAATTGGATTATCTTGTGGAGCTGCGGTAAAAGTTACAGTCCCATCTGCGTATCTTCATATAGCTGCAGGTCAAGCTGGGGCAGGATTATCACTCTTAAAATTCAATTCCGGCACAAACCTTACTACAGCAGAAACAGGAGCCTGGGAGTACAATGGAACAAACCTATCTTTCACTCGTACAGGAACTACAAGAGAAAGTGTTTGGTGTGGAAATTCTGGTGCAACAGCTCCCGGTACTACTATCACGCCAGTTTTTACTTCTTTCTATGGAGGAAATGATATTGCTTTAGGAAATCCCAATTCTTGGGCTTCTGTAGTAATTGCGGGAACAACATATAAAATACCACTTTATACTTAAAAATCATGACCTACTATTTATCAAGTTATGCAGTAAAAGGATTGGTCTTAGATGATATTCTTAAAGAAGTCAGGATAGTAACTGATATTAATGTCAGTATTACTGGGGACACACACGGCATTGTACAAACAAACTCAGGTATTGAGGTTACTGTGAAAAATTTTGATAGTTATGATCAACTATCTACTCTTATAAAAGATGGAGTTAATAATTGGGTTTCAGATAATTACCCACCAGTATAATATTAACCAATAAAACCAACAAATATGATACAATTCGTAGATAAAAAAACAGAAATTCCTACTGGCAGACCGGATGGAAGTAATATGAAATATTCAGATATAATTAAAGTCTGTTTAGGTTCAGCTCCGCAAACAGGAATGACAATTGCTCAAATGAGAGAGCGCATGAAGATAATGGATAAGTTTGATAAAAAATCAGATAAAGTTCAACTTGAAGATATGGAAGTAGCAGTAATAAAAAATGCTATTTCAGCTTTCCCATTTCCAACGAGTCATAAGCACCTTTTGGAAATGGAAGATTACATAAACAGTTTAAAGTAAATACTATAAAAAAAAAATTATGTCACAAATTAACTATAAGCAATTAACCGCCGGGAATTATAACCTGGCCGCGGACCTTAATTACAAGTATGTAGTTAATGATGAAATACGTTTGATCTGCGATTCTACGTTAGGTGTTATTAATATTCAGCTCCCTGAAATTTCAGAATTAGCCGGGTTTTTAAATTTAAAGATTTTTATCATTGATGAAGCGGGAACCGCCGCTACTAATGCTATAAACATTTTTAGCGGGGGCGCAGACACAATTAATAACGGAGCTTCTTTGGCTGTTTCAACCAATGGCGCAGAACTCTCCATTTATATTGCCTCAAAAACTGCCTGGGCCGCAAGCCTACAAGTTGGATCGCCACCAGCTGCGTCTGCAGCAATTGCAGATTTAAGCGGAAATATTTACGTTGCTATAAACGGAAATGATTTAACTGGTATTCGGGGTAGGATTGATAAACCTTTTGCCACCATCAATGCAGCAATTGCAGCGGCTACAACTGATAATGATCTTATTTGTATTTCTGCGGGTATTTATACCCCAACTGAGCTACTCGTTGATTTAACTGTTGGGTTATTTAGATTAAATATTTTTGCACCTGCAGGAGTTGTAATAAACCTTCTGGCAGGATTTCTTTTTGATGATGTTGCGGGTGGTTTTGTTGTCAATATGACAGGTGCGGCCAGAATAAATGTTTTTTCCGGGGTTGTTGGTGGTATTGTGAATTGCAATTCTTTTTCCATTTTTAATCTTGAATATGATGAAGACACAACCAGTTCTTCAAACACTTTCGTTTGTTCTGTTGGGCAAATAAATATACGTGCAAATAAAAGCACAAACAGCTTGAATTTAATCGCGTTGGTTTCTGGAACGGGAATTATAAATGCAAATATTGCAATTATTAATAACACAAATACAGAGCGCCTTGGAGCATTTATGTTTGATAGTTGCACAGACGGAACTTCCGTAATAAACTTTAAACAACTAACATCAAACCCAGACGATACTGCCGGCGCAATAACCTTATCGGGTTGCGACGGATCTAAGGTGTTTGTCGTAGGAGAAATTATCATACCGGAAGGTTTTGTATATACTAATTTAGCCAGCGCTATTTTATTATTTAATGGAGGTTATATAGATTTTAAGGGAAGAATCAATATACTCAGTACGGCTGTATGGGCAGTAAAAACTTATGGAAACAGTGGGTTTCCAAGTGTAAGTCCGAACCAGGCGTTTATAGAAGCAAACATTTCCTCAGTTACAAATACAAGGTCTTTAATTTCGGTTAACAACTCTAGTTCATTTGTCACAGTAAACAATTCTGTTATTCAGGCAAATTGCAGTAGGGATGCAATAGAGGTTGGATTCGTAACTCTTGGAACTGATGATAACGATGGAAATCTTTATGTTTATAACACACAGATTATAAATATTTTTGACATTGGCGGACTTATTGCGACCACGGTAGTAGGTATAGACGGGGGAGTGCTTCAAATGAGCGATGTAATAATTGACAATAAAAATTCAAACGTTGCAGCTACAAGTATTCAGGGATTATCCGGCGCTCAAAATATCCGAATTCTTACAGGTGGTGTAAGCGCAAATCTTGATAAAGATGCAAACATTACAAATACAATTGTAGGAACTTCTTTTGTGTTTGATCCCACAATAACAATTAACAATTTTAATTAAACGTAAAACCAAAAAACAAAAAAAACAAGTATGGAAATCAGAGTAACCGGTACGTTCAATCTCACAGCTGAGATGCTTACCAACACAAAACAAGTTGTAAGCAACGAAGTATATCTTCAATGCGATACAACCGCACCAGTAATTATTAACCTTCCGGCAATTGCTGGGTTAGGCGGGTTCAAAAACCTGAAAATCTTTATCGTTGATGAAGAAGGATTGGCAGCTACAAATAACATTACGGTTAATGCGGATGCAGCAGACACCATTAATACAGCTACCACTGCATTGATTAATGTAAACAAAGGCGTTATTGAGCTTCAGATCGTAACAGAAGTTCAATGGATGGGTCAAAACGTGAATGCTGATGCAAACAGCTCAATTGTAACTCTTGGAACAATTACATTCGAAACATTAAATGCCGCTGCCGCTGCCGCTGCAGTTGCTTTTACTTTTGCCGCAACAAAGCCAGCCGGTAAATACGTAAAGCGCGTTTTCGTTAAATTAACAACTGCTTTTGAAAGCGTAACAAGAACTGCACTTTTTGGAGCAATTAATTTTGGGTCAAACACAGCTGCCACTCAGGTTGATCTTGCCAGCGCATCTGGAACCCAGATGGACCTTGGTAAACAAACCGGCACAGGTGGTGGTGTAGACTGGAAAGTGGTGCAAGATGCATTTGTCAATTTAACTTTTGGTGGCGGTGGGAATAATCCTCAAGATTATTCTGCTGGTTCAGCAACAATCTTTGCGGAAGTAGCAAATTGGCCAACTCTTTAAGTTGTAGTATTTTTTAATTAACAAAGCCCAGGAGCCGTAAAATAGCTCTTGGGTTTAAAACTTTTTCGATATGAATAATTTTGAAGTTAAATCAGACACAATTCCGTTGATCTTCTTTCCGCTGTTAAACGGAGGTATTTTAAGGCCAGATCCGGACCTTACTTTTTTTGCTGGGCAAAAAATAGAGGGACCTTCGACAAAAATCAACGGGATAAATCTCGTAGAAGTTCAGCCCGGTGTATATCTTCGGACAGAAGCCGTTAAAGTTTCCGGTATGCGATCAGCAAACGGAGATCCGAGCTGGAATGAAAATTACAACTCTGTGGATGGGTTTAATAACATGATTGGCCCTTGCGGTTTAAAACCGCTCATTCCTTTGACCAAAAAGCAGAAAGAACGCCTGAGACAGTGGGAAGAATGCCATAAAAAGGCTCAGGATTTGAAGTTGCTAAAAAAGGAGCAAAAAATTGATGCAAAAAAAACCGATGCGGAATTAAACAAACTTATAATTGATCAGGCTTCTGCCCCTGCCCCAGTGAGAAGTGGACCAGGCATAGGCACTATTGTAGGGATCTCTGTAGCAGGATTAGCATTTGTGGGTGTAGTTGTATTGTTAGTGGTGAAACTTCGTAAAAAGGGCTCAAAACCCGCTTAAGACAAAATCATTATGCCAAAGCCAGCACCAATTTATCCAGAAATGAACAATGGTTGGGAACATTTGAATATCTTCCATAATCTTGGCGGGGACTGTGGAATCCGACCTATTCCATCAGATATCAGATACCCAAACTTTCCGTGCATTTGGGATTGCTCAAAAAGCACAAACACTGATAAACCTTGTTGTAAAAAAAATCGTGAGCAGGCCGCTAAAAGAGCAGAGCAAAAAGCCGCTATTGATGGCTGGCTTGCCTGTAAAAATGGTGGTGGTGAAGAAATGGTAGAAGAAGAACCGGAAGAAGAAACACCCGGTAAACCTAGGGGTACAAATCCAAAGGCAGCATTTGACAAAACTAAGGTAAAGACAAACAACTCTTCAAAAGTTGACTTATCTTTACCAAGTTCCGCATCAAAGTCTAGTTCAATTGGTAAAATAATTGGCTTTTCAGTAGTAGGGCTTGCGGTTGCAGCCGGAATAACGGCGTTAATTGTAAGATCAAGAAATAAAGCAGCGTGAAAAAGGCATTAGCAATAGTAGGATTGGTTGGGATTGGGATAGCGGGCGTTGTCCTTTTTCGCCATTTCCGCAACCAGGCTAAGTTACTCATGGATTATTGCTACCGTATTTCCAGTTACCAAATAATTGAGCTTAACACGAAAAGGATTGCTTTCACAGCTGACCTGGCTATAAAAAATAAGAGCAAAATCGATCTTACTATTACAAAGTATGTTATTGATATTTATCTCAACAAAAAATGGGTTGCCCAGGTGCATACCCCGGATAAATATAAGCCTGCAGTTCTTCTAGCCGAAAATTTTGGCGCTTTATCTTTTACAGTTGACCTTTCCCCGAAAAATACCCTCAAAAACGCTGCCAGTTGGGACACAATAAGCGGTCTTTTGCTTGATCAGCGGAACGTAAAACTCGCGTTTATCGGAAATATTACCGCCAGCGCTGGTGGCTTATCCATCAAAAACTTTCCTATTAATATCGAAACAACCATAGGGGAACTTATGGGAGATCCGTCCGCTCAGTCAGTTCCATGTATTTGATTTTTGCTAAATTTGTGAAAACCAAAAAAATTATCCCATGTTCAACTCAGTAGCAATAATGCAAATCAAAAGAATTTTCAGGAGCGGTATTGTAAATTACGCGGAAAAACTCAAAGTACCATTTAATGAAATAAGGATTGCCATAAGTATGTATGAAGCGCCCTTATTGGATGAACATAATGAACCGGTTACAGATGCAGAAGGAAACGTGGGTTACAGTATTGTGCCACTTTACATGATCTACCTAAAAGATAAAGCTACCGGCAAACCACTTCCTAGCAATTGCACAGAAGAAGCAAATGGGAAAATTCATTCCAGGGTTACAATTTTGGATCTATTAGATTCTCCACTTGATTATGGCGGAAAAGAGGCATTGGCCCAACTTTTCCTACCGGTTGTTTTTAAGGTTCTTGCCGAAAAAAGCAATGTAGAAATGAGCTCAGTTGTAGTTATGGTTCAGTGTGACGAATTAGAAAATAAAACTTTGAGCCCATTAAAACCATATCCTGTTCTTTTCCTAAATTTAAGTCAGGACAGAGAACTTGATTGGGGAAAAGACATTTTATCGGAAGAAGTAATGATGCAAGTAAATTTCGAAGATCAATAATTTTTTTATGGTAAAGGTTAAGTGGTCAGATATAACATTTCCTGCAACAGACGTTGTAAAAGTGATCTGCGGACTTGTCGCTTTGTGTGTGACAGTAATTGGGGTTTTATGGAAAGCCAGCACATGGGTTTCAGAAATAAAAACTGAAATTGCCTCCATTAAAACAGAGAGAGTTGAAAAAGAAAAAGTTTTAAATTCCAGAGTTTCTTTTTTAGAGGCCAGCGCCCAGGTTACAAGCGAAAAGCAAATACAGTATGAAAAATGGCAGTCTAGGGCAGATGCAATTTTGCAGGAAGAATTAAGGTTACGTAGCGAAAAAAAACAAAAAAAATAATGTCTGTTTTTTCTTTTATAGATGAAGGTATTGATATAATAACAGATTGTTATTATATCGAAGCCATTATAGTTAAACCAACGGATAACCCTACACCTCCAATTGTTGCAGAAGTTGTTGCAAAGAAATATCTAAATTTTACCGGCTGCAGAGAATCGTGGGTAGATTTTGAACAGGCGACTGCATTTAGTTTTTCGCTGAGTTATTTAGTTATAAAGCGGCTGATGAAAGCAAACACTAATCCGGAAATTCAATTTGTTGCAGTTTCGGTTAAACAGGAATCATTCATACGCCACATTACGGGAGGGTAAAATATGACAGCATTGGAATTATTTTACTGGTACGGAATCATTGCTATTATAAGTAATGTATATTTCTTTTTTGAAAAAAATCAGAAACAAGTAAATCTAAAATCCGCGGTTGTCAAAGTTAAATAATTTTCAACGGATTTGTTTATTCACTAACTTTGGTATAGTTGTTTGAAAAAATTGAGGGGATTTTACAAAAAAGGAAATCCCGGTTGGAGCCGGGATTAAAATAGCGAAAGCTACCTCCTTTTAGCGATAGCTAACGTCATTACAAATGCCATTAGGGATATTCCCAAATAAGCACCTTGCATAAACGCTCGCTGTTCGGCCAATATAAGGCGCATCTCATGCGCGGCATTATACTGGACTTGTTGATTGGTATTCATTAATCCTTTACAAAACCCTACAATTGGTTTTGTAAAATCCCTTCAATTTTTTACCCAATACTAAATTAACAATTTCTCCCCTATTCCAAGAGCTTTTCATAGCTTTTGTCGGTGTAAATTATAGGGCCCTCCTTTACCCATTCTAAGGCAACCGAAATAAAATGAAAGATGAAATTTTTAAGCTCCATTTTTTGATTTACAAAATTTATTTTCTGGCTGAACGTTTTTAAAATGTACTGGTATATCATGTATGCAATTGCACTCAAGATCATAAATACAGTATTCTCATGCAGGAATGAAAAAGGTAAACGCTTCCAGTTGAAATCATTTTTAAGATTTGCAAAATTATTTTCAATAGATCCGCGCTGATTATAAAACCTAAAAACTTCTTCTGCAGTCATTGAAGTGTTATTCGTAATAAGAATCCTGCAATTAAATTCTTCTTCTACATAATCTTTCAGTTTGTCAGAGGGAATATCAATGTTTCTGCTTACAATAGCGCGAAAGATTGGCCCGCCTTTATACAAACGAGTTCTTATTGTTGCAACCTGGTAACGGTAGCCGTTTAATTCTACATCGGTCCATAATGTGAGTGGTGTAATTTCATCAAGCAAGAAATGAGAGTTGCGGGCACGGATAAAAAATTCAATATTTCTTTCACATAATTCCTTCATCAAATCAAACTGATATCCGGCTCCATCGCAGCGGAAACGTTTTATTGAAATTCCTTTTTCTTTCAGTAGATCAAGCGCATTCATTACACTTTCCTGCAATTGAAAAGAGGGCGAAGTATTACCATTGCGCCCTTCAATGTACACTGGTGTTTTACCAATAAAGGCCACGCCGGGGTTATATCCTTTAAAATGCTCGTAAGTGGTTTTACTATCAAATTTCTTTGTAGCAATAAGTGTAGTATCATAGTCAAGAGTATAATCAACCCCAGATGAAATAAAATTCATTTTTTCAGCGCATTTTAAAAGCAGATGGTTAAGCGGGTAATTAATATTTAGTTCGTTTACACTGCCTTTCTCTCCCAGCACGGTATGAGATGGAATAGATATTTTTTTAAAGATCCATGCTATGCGATCAGGAGAAGGAATTTTTGTTTCCGGAATATCTTCAATGAAATTATTTTTCAGTTGTTTGGTGTCTTCTAAGCGCTGGGCACCGCACATCATAGAAAAGCACCAGCCTAAAATAATATCGCTGTATTTGTATTTAGATTGTTTGGCTCGAACAGGAAAGCTACGGTCGATCAGTTTAGACAAGCCAATCTTTTTCACCCTATCTATGACGAAGTAGATTCCGCCACATGGGTTGATTCGCTTTGCTATTTTTATTAACTTTGTCCTGATCATTCGATTCGGGCGGCTACCAGGTTAAAAGTTTCCACGCCAGAAACCAGGTAGCCGTTTTGTTTTTCTAATTCAAAATTAGATCAGAAAGTTTTTCGTTTTTTGTGCTTGTTTCTTTATAAGTCCCCGTAGGACCCTATATAAAGAGTTATGCACATACACGTAAACTCTTGATTCTCACTTGAAGTTAAACAGGAACCCAATTGCTTCTCAATATTTAATTACCACATGGTTGTAGGTAATTAGCCTAACCACTTGATACAATAGGCGTTTGAGTAGGTAATTAAAAGGTAGTTAGCAAAATTCTAAAATGAAAAAAGCCCGGAAAATTCCGGGCTCTCACATTAAACTGAAACAAAAAATCAATCCGGTAAATTAAATTCTTTTTTCAAATCAGAATAATTTTTCCAGTTCTTACCAGGATTAGCGGCCAGCTGCGATGCCGGAATACAAACCAATCTTACTACAAGTCCGTTGTAGCTTGATGCGGCAGGAGCCCCGCCGCTATCAAACCCGGTAATTTCTATTTTACAAGTTCCTAATGCAACATAATAGTTAAACGCCAAAGAATAAGATCCACCCGTACTACCTGCATCTGAATAAGGCAATGCCACCCACTCAGTAGTTCCATTTTGCATATAAGCCATTACTACACCCTTATCAACAACAGCCTGCGTAATTGTTGCCCAGCTTAATGTGTTTGAATAAGTGAAATCAGTTGTACTTTGATAATCAACATTCCAGTTTGTAATTGTAACTGTGTTGGAACTGATAACATTTGCATTACCGTCCTTGCCATCTTTTCCGGCAGGTCCAGTATCTCCCTTTTTGCATCCTGTTAATGCAATAAGAATTGTTGCAGCGAATACCGCAATTACTGTTTTTGTTTTTTTCATTGGATTTTGTTTTTTATCTCCCAATGCCCAAACAGAGGTTATATAAAAAATCAGCGTGGGCATTAAGCTCATTCGCAACCGAGGTACTGGTATACCTTATCCGCAAAACAAACTTCGCCCACGCCTTTACGTGAGCATCAGTTTATTTTTACTGCGAATAAGGGAAAATTACCAGTTTTCGGTTGCAGAAAAATAACTAACGCTAATATCTTGTTGTCCTTTCTAACGGACCACTAAGAACAAATATAGAAAATTGAATTAATGTAGGAAAATCCTCTTTTTTATTGAGTTACGCGATTACAAGAGACAAAATATTAAATTAGAGGCGATTAAAAAGACTCGCGGATTTTACAGTAAAGGATTTTGATGGAGATTTAGGTAAATATGCTAAACAACTATTGAGGTTAGATTTTTTATTTGCATCAACAAATGTTATATGGTACACGATTGGTTTTTTCACAACTGAAAAATATTTGTTTATGATTATTTCTATTGTAATGTTCACTTCAATAATGTTCAATTTGAAGCTGAAAGACAAAAAAAAGAAAAGACTTTGTTTAAATACATTTATAATAGTAGAAATTTTAATAGTGGGAATGATTATGTATAAAAATATTGTACCGATTTATTTCTAAGCACTTTATTTTCCTAAATTCATCAAACCGCAAACATCCTTTGCGGTTTTTTCCATTCCCACCTCAAACAAAACTACCAGGTGGCCGGTTGCATCCAAAATAGCCCGGCTTTGTTTTTTACCCAACCGGTACGGCGGTGTAAAACCTTTGATTTTAAGAGGCTTTTTATTTTCATGCGCCATAATAT
>CAYGFI010000007.1:50346-75062 GCA_964349045.1 uncultured Chitinophaga sp. | reverse complement strand
ATTAAAAAACTCAATGATGGACGGTTTAAATTATACAATAGTAAATTTGAATTAACTAAAGAGAAATCATTTGATGAGCTTGTAAAACAATTCACACCGATAACGCAAAACGTACATAATGATACTCTAAAAAATGTTAAATTATTCTTTGAAAATCTAAATGGAAAACAAGTTCACGATTTTCCAGCATCTTATTTTGACCGCAAATCAGTTTTCATAGCACCAAAAACATTTTACGATTCACTAATAGTGAAGAATAAAATTCCGACAACATACTTTCCAAATCCACGGGAAGAAAACACGCCACACGAAACAAAATCAATTCCTGCTTTACCTGATTCAATAATGTATTTCGTTACGAAATATAAAGTGTGCTATGATGAAATTTTGATGCAAGGAAAAAAGGTTGATACAATAGTTGTTTACGACACAGAGGAAACAGAAATTGAACAAATCATTCAGGATAAAAACCGTTTCGGTTTTAATTTTATTGTTCTAACAAATACAGCCGACCCATTAAAGTGCAGTCAGGCTCCTTGTTGGAATTGGTATAAAGAAGAAATTGATATAGTCAATAGGCTATGATAAAAGTTGAAGAAATAAAAAATACAGCGGTTGAAACTCTCATCAATATATTTGATGAAAGTATTGACTATATTAATACTCAATTCAACATTGAATTGAAAACCTATGGAAACTTTTTACGAATTATCTTAAACAACATTCAACCCGATTCATTCAACAACTTAATTGAAAGAGTAAATATCAATCGCGAGTTAGAAAGAGCATTGGATAACAAAGGCGGTTACACATCTGACATTTTAGGAGAAAACAATCCGAGAGCAAGATTGAATGAAATAATAAATCATTTGCAAGCAAATCCATTAAAGTTTATTCATCTGATTGACTTTCTTAATAAAGATAGCGAAAGGAAAACGGTAATTGCTGACACAAATGACATTGACTATTTAATCCAAACAATCAGAAACCACCGAATTAAAATCATTTCTCTTGCAGAATTGAAAAGGAATCTTAAAAAGTATGAGGATTTAGTTTTCTATTCTTTTAATGGAAAAAAAGATTTTGATTTCATCTACAATCTGCAAGCAGATGTTTCGCTTGTGCTATACACACAAGAACATCAGCTTTACAAAAGCCAACTGCAAAAACGCACACACTTAATTGAAGAAGAAGTTAGAAGTAATGACCGCAAAAGCATTTGCGGTATTTCTTACGAAACAATTCCAGATTTGCCTATTCACATAAGCCAAACCATTGAAAACATTGTGAACCGAATTGATGAATTGGGAAAAAAGGCATATGAGAATTATAAAGAGGAAACAGACACATTACTCGAAGAAATTGAAGAAAAAATAATTTACAGAACTATCTTTAGCAATCAAATAACAGAATATTTAGAGAGCAACGAGACGGTATTTAATGCCAATGGTGATTTGATTAAAGTTTATCGTATCAAAGTTGCAGACAGAGTTAGAATATTTCCGAGAGAACGTTTTGCCGAGAAACTTTATCAAGTAGCTGTAGAGACAGACAGAGATGTTTTCGGGAAGGTGGAAGAACACTCAAAATATTGGTTGTCTGTCTTGACAGAGCTAAAACAAACATTCACTTACGATTTATACATGAAGCTAAAAGTAAATGGGATAAGAGTTTTGCCTGCGACTGTTGAAAGTTATTTTCAAGGACACAGAAAATTTCCAATGTTCAACAACGACTTGAAAGCAATTTTCAAATTGAAATATCCTAAAAAAGAAGAAAAAGAAATTGATTTACTTTTAGCTCCAATTCGGAAATCAAAATCAACATACAACAACACAATGAAAGCTTTAGGCAGAGGGATTAAGCAGGAGATAAAATTGTTTCTGAAAGAAAAACAAATCGGTGAAATTTTAACTAAATTAAAGTTTACCGCAACTACGCTACAAACTTTCATTGATGAATTCATGCCGCTTTTGGAGATAACAGGTAAAGAAGTTTATAAAGATGAATTCGGACTATTAGAACTCAACTTAATTGAACAGATAGAATTATGAGCCATCTTGAAAACCGAAATAAAATAATTGACAGGATTGGAAAAGAATTAATCGGACCTGGTTCTGATATTTTTCTTTGCGATGCTGATTTCTCCAATGAGATTATTGAAGGTAAACCGCTTCAACGATATTTCACTGCAATCCTTTTTCCAAAGCAAAATGCAAGCGATGAAGAAGATAACGGGAAAGAAATTTTTTCAGAAGAGGATGAAGAAGAAATAACGGCAAGAAATACTTTTGAGCCAGAACCAGAAGAAACCGAAAAAGAGAAAAGCGAAAGTGAAGATGATACAGAGGATGAGCCCGACACAGTTCCCAAATCTAATTCAAACGCCTTCTTCCCTTCACACTTTGGTTTTTCCTTTAGTGTAAGCAAAAGTTGCAGTGAACTTAATTTAACGGTTTCATTCGGCAATTACAAGAAGGCAAAAGTTGAAGAAATTATTTTGCCATACACAGCAAGCGATTTGAACTTGCTTTCTCAATTTGGCTTTGACCAATTCGTAACCTTTGATGAAGCAACTAAAACACTAATACAATCACACGAAATAAAACGCAAAGATAAAGGGCAACCAACAGCCGACTATTTGATTTTACAATCTGCCTTCAAATCAATGTCAGCAGACTATAGGAACTTTGCTATTTACAAGCATCTCACAAAACTTTTCTTCAAAGACAAATATAAACGATTCAAAAATGAAATTCCAGTTGCAGTAAAAATTGCTGACTTGCTGAATACAGAAAACAATCACATTGAAATAACTCTTTCAAAAGTTCCAAATGTAAATTCAGACAACTGGCATTCAGACAACAGAGATAATTTAGTTCTGCATTTGAAACTATACAAAACCAAAGCAGACAAATATTTTATCAAAGTAGTTATTGAAAACAAGTTTGCTCATAAGAAAGACCAATTCGCACTTTCAAAAGAAAAACTCAATCAGTTAGCACTTTTCCAAACTGAAATAAAAGTCAATAGCGAATTTCTTTTGCCGTTTCGTGATTACCGTCCACATCTTTACAAGACCGCAGAGGATAAGATGCTTGACTACTTATTTAAAGATAAGTTGGCTTTCGGCATAGGACACAATGCTTCTTGCACTTGGGAGAATTGCGAACAAGACGAGAAGAAACCAAACTGGATTAAAACAACTTTTCTACCATCCTATAGTGTAAAAAGCCAAAGCACCGAGACAGATAAGATTGCTAATGAAATTTTGAACATCAAAAATCTTTCATCATTCGGCAACGACAAGAAACAAGTAATAAGCAGCCTTCAAAAAATTGCTGACGCTTATTTAACTTGGATAAATGATGAAAGCGGAAACGCAAACGGTAATGAGTTTGGAGAAAAGAACATTCGGAAATGCAAAGACATTCACAAAAGGATAGAGAAAGGAATTCAGTTGCTTTCGCAAGATGATAATGCTTATAAAGCATTTCAATTGGCGAACACTGCAATTTACATTCAGATGTTTCAAAGTGAATGGCATTTCAATAAGAAAGACGGCTATGAAGTTTTTGAGAGAAATGGAAATCTTCAACTTAGTTACAATGAGTATGCAACCGCATCTTTTCCAAATGGAAAACAAGAACCAAGTTGGAGACCGTTTCAATTAGCATTTATCTTACAATGTATTCCTTCATTCGTTGAAGAAAACAGCACAGACAAAGACCTTGTTGATTTGCTTTACTTCCCCACTGGAGGCGGAAAAACGGAAGCATACTTAGCAGTTTCAGCATTTTTAATTTTTTGGAGACGATTTACTTTCCCGAAACAATACGATGGTGTAAACATTATCATTCGTTACACTTTGCGTTTACTTTCAGCACAGCAATTTGAGAGAGCAACAAAATTGATTTTGGCTTGTGAGTTTATCAGGCAACATCAAAAGGATTTAGGCAACGAGAAAATTTCAATTGGGTTTTGGATTGGTAACGCAACTATTCCAAACAGCATTGAGAGAGCAAAAGACAGATTCAATTTTCTTTTGAAGAAATTAAACGATACAAACTTTGATGGCAAGAAGGCAATCAATCCTTTTCAACTTACAAATTGCCAGTGGTGCAATTCAAAAATCATTTCAAGAATCAACAGCATTGATACAACTTATTCCGTTGGGCATAGAATCAATAATCATCTTCAATCTCATTGCTTAAATCCAAAGTGCAATTTCAATGAAACAAAAGGAGGTTTGCCGATTGTTTTAATTGATGATGATATTTATCACAAGCCACCGACAGTTTTATTTGGAACAGTTGACAAATTCGCTGCACTTGCTTGGAAAGGTGAAGCCACTACTTTGTTTAACTATAAAGAGAATCGCAAACCCGAACTTATAATTCAAGATGAGTTACACTTGCTGAATGGACCTTTGGGAAGCTTGGTTGGATTGTTTGAAAATATAATCCTTTCGCTTTGCACAAACGAATATCAAAAACCAAAAATTATTGCTTCAACAGCAACGGTAAAAAATGTTGAAGCTCAAATTCAAGGACTTTACGGAAGGGAAGCAAGAATATTTCCTCAATATGCAACCAATTCAGACGACACATTTTTTTCAAGGACATTAGAAGAAAGCAAACGAAAATACATCGGCATTTTGCCAACAGGCAAAACATCAGTGATGACCAACTTGCAGTTGCTTTCAGCTTTGCTTTTTGCACGTTTAGAAATTTGGGAACAGGCACAAGACAAGAAAGATGCAGACCCGTTTTGGACTTTGCTTTCTTACTTCAAAAGTTTGAAAGAAATAGGAAGGTTCTCAAACAAAATTAACTCTGAACTAAAACCTATAATTCAGCAATTGCAGGTAAGGCATTTGAAAAACCAAGGCGACTTACCTTATAACTATTGGAAACTCTCAGCTTACGATAGAGTTATTGAATTAACAAGCAGAATCCCAAACGAAAAAATCAAAAAGAATCTTGACAAACTGGATAAGGCATTTACTGGAAATCTTAAAGATAGTAATGTAGCCGAGTTGGTATTAGCAACGAATATGATTAGCGTAGGTTTAGATGTTGGACGATTGGGAATAATGGTGATGAATGGAATGCCACCAAATACAGCCGAGTATATTCAGACAAGCAGTCGTGTTGCAAGAAAGAATGAAGGACTTGTAGCAACAACGTTTGACCCTTTCAACACAAGAGACCTTTCCTATTTTGAAGATTTTGTTCAGTTTCACAAAACTTTTTATAAGCAAGTTGAACCGTTGAGTGTAACTCCTTTTGCCGACAGTGCTTTGGATAAAATGCTTTTCACTTTGATGGTTGCATACTTCCGACACAAAATGAATTTTGCTGCAAACAATATGGCAAGTGCATTAATACAAACAAATGTGAAAACACAATTGCAAAATCAATTTCCTGAACTATTCAGGAATCATCTTTTTGCAGCACAAGAAATGACAAACATTATTCTGAAAATTGAAAACTTTATTCAGAATTGGCAATACAGGATTGATGGAGTAAACGATTTGAAATTCTTTTGGTATCAGCACCCAAGAGAGTCTTTAATGAAGTCAGTGCAAGACAAAAGAAATGAAGATGATGTTTTAGTTGCAATGCAATCAATGAGAAATGTAGAACCAAATGCAGAAGTATTTATTAAACAGCAATAAGAAATGCCAAACGATAGAATTAAACACGGTAGAAGTAAGCTGATTTCAAATTATGGAGGCGTTGGCTCTTTGATTGAAACACAAGATTGCTCAATTATCATTGAAACATTTGATAACTGGCAATACAAAGATTTGTCAAACAAACTTTCATCATACATAATTAAAGACGATAGATTGTTGAACCGTTTGAAAAATCGTTTCCCGAACATCAGACACATTGTTCAAATTCCAACTGATAAAAATTCATATACCGACCAAGTAAGACCAAGTGCAAACTATTTTTCAAAATGGTTTTATTGTCCGAGATGTAATCGGTTTGCCGAATACAATGAGATGAAAAGAAGATGGACAGGCGCAGGAAAGAAGATTGAATATTTCAATCCACCTAAATGCACAAACTTAGATTGCAAAGAGGAAGTGTTGGAACAAATCCGTTTTGTTATGACTTGTAAAGACGGACACATTCACGACATACCTTGGAAACATTGGAATACATTTTTACCCGAAGACCACACCGATATTGAAGATGATAATGCTGATGATGAAACTTCAAATATAAAACCACAAGGACCTCAAATTGATTTGTCAAGAACTTGTTGCCAGTCGCAAGATTTGCGATATGAGATAAGTAAGGAAAATACAGAGTTGACAGGTATTCGTGTTGTATGCAAGTCCTGTAGAAGTGGGAGAACTCTGAAAGGTATTTTCAACTATCAAACAAATTGCTTTGGGAAAAAATATTGGTATGGAATGACCAATGGCAAGTGGGCTGATGAAGAATGCAGACAGCAAACAAAAGTTGTGGTTAAGACAAGCAACAGCGTTTACTATGCAAATTCATTGAGCAGTATTTTCATTCCTGAAATGCAACAGGACAGTAGAATAACAAATGAGATTCGTGTCTTAATTGATGAACGACTTGAAAGCGGAGATTTTACTAAAGAAGAAATAATTAAGAACATTAGTTTTGATTATAAGATACCTAAAGAGATTGTGAAAGGATATTTAGAAACAGGTGATGTGGCTGTTTATATTCCAGAGGAAGTTTTTAGAGAAACAGAATACAAATATTTCCTTAAAGGTGAGCAACCCGAGAACAACCAAATAAAATTTCGATTGCTTGAATGTTCAACACAAATTTTCGGTTTTGAAAAGTTAGTAAAGCTTGAAAAGCTGAAGAAGATAACCGTTCAAACTTCTTTCACACGACAAGAACCAATTGATGTTGATTCTATTTTGCAAGAGGATAATATTTACAACAAAGATTATAATGTCAAACGACAATCAGTTTCTAAAAATAATTTTGACACAAAATTACTCCCAGGAATTGAAAGCTACGGTGAAGGAATCTTGTTTGTGTTAGACAAAAGGAAAATTAACCGTTGGGAATTACAGGAAGAAGTAATTGAGAGAACAAAAATCATCAAAAGAAATGCAAATAATTCTTCGTGGCAGTATCACAAGATTATTGCAAGGACTTTGACACCGAGGAAAGTTCTTATTCATGCACTCTCTCATTTGCTCATTCGTGAATTGGAATATGTGTGTGGCTACCCTGCATCTTCGTTACAGGAACGCTTGTATGTGAGTGATACAATGCACGGCTTTCTCATATCTGCATTTGATGGCACAGACGGTTACTTAGGCGGACTTTCAAACTTGTGTAACGACTTGGACAAATTGAATGAAATAATTCAGAGTGCAATCAACCGAGCCAACGACTGTTCATCTGACCCAATTTGTATGGAATCGGAAGGACAAGGAGTTTCGCAATTGAATTTAGCAGCTTGTCATTCTTGCATCTTGACTCCAGAGATTACTTGCGAACTTTCAAACTTGTTTTTAGACAGAAAACTATTAGTGAACGAAACTTTTGGATACTTCAACTCAATACTTCAGGAGCAATGACAAACGATACTGCATATAACGCCAACGCATTTGCACTCACATTTGCTTTTGCCACAACGCATAGGCAAGATAGGCAAAAGCAAAAGAGAGTGCAAGCCAACGCACAACGCCAGTGCAGGCATTCATGATAACTTGACACGGCAGATTATGACGAGAAAAAGAACGAACGCACAACAAAGTGTATACTCCATAAGGGTTTCAGTGGTATGCGAAGGTCATCACCCGTATCAAATTTTGTGCCGGGGGATAGGAACGCAGCTCCGAAATCCTTTACGGCGCATACACTCAAACGTTATAGGGCATTTTGACTCGTCCTAATAAATGTCTACACAATTCTAAATAAATCAACAGAAATGAAAAAAGCAATTCTTACAATCCTGATATTACTGATTTTAAATAGCGTTCTTAAAGGACAGGTTGCATTTGAAAAAATCTATTATACGAATAATATAGAAATGGCAAAATCAATTGTACAAACTTCTGATAGTGGATATATTATTGCTGGACAAACAGAAAAGTCTGGATTAGGAAATTTCGATGCGTGTTTAATAAAAACCAATATTTTCGGAGATACAATCTGGACAAAAACATATGGTTCGCTAGGATATGATTGCGGAAACTCGGTACAGCAGACTAAAGATGGCGGTTATATCATTACTGGTCAAACAGATAATGGATATCCTTCATATCCTAAAATGTTTATTATAAAAACTGATAGTAAAGGAGATACTTTATGGACTAAGATTTATGGTGAAGATAAAGGCTATTTTGTTACATGTGTTCAACAAACCAATGATAGTGGATATATCCTTGTCGGGTCGACCAATGTTACAATTGATACCACTAAAATTTTTTTAATGAAAATAAATGCCAATGGTGAAAAGCTCTGGTTAAAACGTTTTGGGGATTCAGAATCAGCGTTTTCGGGAACTGTAATTCAAACAACTGATAATGGATTTGTTGTCATTGGTTCCATAGCCAGAACTACCCACTTTCCTAATAATTCATATAAAACGGATTTCCATATATTTCTAATTAAAACCAATGAAGCAGGCAACACAGCCTGGATACATGAATATGGAGGGGACATACCATCTTTCGGAAATGATGTAAAACAAACTAAGGAAGGAAATTATGTTTTAGCTGGATCTACAATTCCAATTAATAAAACAGAATTGGATTTCTATCTATTAAAAGTCGATCGGGAAGGTAATCCAGTTTGGTCCAATACCTATGGCGGTGATGGTTCTGAGGGAGCTGCTGTAATTTCGCAAACATATGATGGGGGCTATATGCTTTTTGGTAATTCGAATGATTATGGCTCTGGAGACTCTAAAATACTAATAGTAAATACTGATTCTTTAGGAAGACAGAATTGGCAAAAATTTTATAGAGTAGCTAATAATAGTTATTATTTTAATTCCGCACAACAAACCATTGATAGTGGATTTGTTATTGCAGGTTATTGTAGTGTTGGTTATACGATCCCAATGATTTATCTGATAAAAACAGGTATTGATATCTGTCCTATCCCTTTCTCTAAAATTATCGGAGACACTATACTATGTGAAGATACCCAAAATGTTCTGGTTGCTGGAAGTATCAATAGTGCATATTCATATCTTTGGTCAAATAATGAAACATCCGGGAAAATTTCAATAAGTCAGGGAGGTGTATTTTCTGTGGGCGTAACTGATGATACCGGTTGTATGAAGTCTGATACAATAAAAATTAAAGAGGTTCCATTACCTTCTTTTTATTTAGGTAACGATACAATTATAAATGCTTTTGAAAGCGTAATATTGAAAGTGAATTCTGATTACGCATCCTATTTATGGTCAAACGGTTCGTCACTCGATACTGTAATTGTTAATAGCTCAGATTTTGCAGCTGGGGACAATAATATTTCTTTGTTTGTAACAGATCAATACGGATGTTCTTTTTCCGACACCATCCAAATTACAATTAATCCAGCTATCGAATTTATTGCAAGTGATTTCAAAAACAATGTAATCATCTATCCTAACCCGTCTGAAGATATAATTTTCCTTAAAATCACAGGACTGACTTCTGAATCTGAAATTTCAATAATTGATGAAAATGGGAAGCTTTTACTAAAAAAAGATATGAAAAGTGATACAGAGCAAATTGATATTTCAAATTACCCAAAAGGTTTATATTTTGTAATTATAAAATCCGTAAAATTTTCCAAATTAATGAAAATATTGAAATATTAAAAAATAATAGCCACTAACTTGGTTAAGTGCCATAAGATGAAAAACGCCCTATAATAAATAGTCCCTATGTTTGAATAATGCTAATAAAAGCATAAGTCAAAGAGTCTTATTTTTGAATGACATTTAGATTTTCAATAAATAAAAATCAATGACTTATGCAAACACAAATTAATCATTTGAATTTTGAAGGACAAAACATTTATGCAGGTTTTGATGTCCATTTAAAAAGTTGGCAAGTGACAATAATGTCTGATCAAATGACACTAAAAACATTTGTGATGCCACCAAAACCAGAAGTATTGAGTGATTATCTTCATTCCAATTTCCCAAATGCTATTTACCATTCAGCGTATGAGGCTGGGTTCAGTGGATTGTGGACACACTATAAACTTCAGGAATTAGGGATAAATAACATTGTAGTTAATGCGGCGGACATTCCCGTCACTCAAAAAGAACGGCTGCAAAAAGAAGACAGGAGGGATAGCAGGAAGATTGCCAGAAGTCTGCGAAATGGGGAATTGACCTCTATCTATATACCTAGTATAGAAACACTCAATGACAGATCATTATTAAGATCCAGGGCCTATTTGGTGGAGGATATGGTTAGATTTTTAACGAGGTTCTAAACTGATACCACCCACCGGTAAAAAACGGTACCACCTGATTTCACTTTCCGAATAAAACGGTAATCTTTCGTATTTTGAAAGATTACCAGAATGAAATACACCTTTACCTGCCTTCATTGCGGAGGCACTTTTCAATGTAATCCACGAGTAAAAATTCAACAGTATTGCAAGGATGTGGAATGTCGCCGGGCAAGTCGAAGAGCGTGGAAGCATAGGAACTACGCTACAAATACAGCCTATAGGGATAAATGCCTGCATCACCAGAGGACTTGGCGCAGGAGTGTAAGCAGGAACTTACAATGCACAGAAAATAGCAAATAAGGATGCACAGGTTTTAGCAAATAAGCGTACCCATTTTTCCCGGATTAAACGTACAAAAAAATCAAAGAACGCCAGTTTTTTTACTGATTTTGTTTTTCAAAGATGGTTTTCCGGTTTTCCAACCGGTAACTTTTACCGGACAGCCTGATTACTTCACAATGATAAGCCTTCGGCTACCTGCATCTTATAGTTTGCTCTTTTCCCGGTTAGCTTTGCCGGTAAAAACAGGAATTTATGAAAAATCAGGAAAGGAAACAACAAAAAGAGAAAATGTTCTCGTTTATTGAACAGTGGCAACAAAGCAATCTTCCCCAACATACTTTTTGTAAAGAACAAGGGCTTACCTACACAACTTTTTATTATTGGCTAAAGCGTTACCGTTTGCGACAAGGGGAAGGAGGAGGCTTTATGGCCATGAAAGTTACATCTTCACGTGAAAATTTTATCGAAATACGATATTGTTTTTATTATCCTGATATTAGTTTTTTTTGAGTAAAACTATCTCCATTTTAAGTTAATTATCTTTTGCAAGAATATTTATACACGAAAAACAGAGCAGGAATGATAGATATTTTCTTTTAAATTTATGCGCTACTTAAAATGATTCTCGTATGATAAATCTTTTCATTGCACCTTTGCCTGTATGCTGAATGGGGGTTTCTTACCGGAATGTACATCAAAGAGCCTTTGGAACGTTGCTTTTGAGGCCTCCACCAGATCGTTATACGGGCGGTCTGTCACATCAACAAATCCTATCAGGCCACTCTCTCCATCGCCGCGTCCGGTATTTGGCTGATCAATCCACTGGAACCAGTGCGTGCCGATAAGTGCGGGATGAGCCGCTGCATTTTCGACGTAATAGCGGTAACCTACACCTCTCTCTTCCAGGTTACTTACCTGTGCCAGCCAGGGGGAGAGTCCACGACCTGCCGTACCAAAATGAAACTCGCCAATGACAATCGGCAACCCGGTCAGGTCATATATGTTCTGCATCATTTCCGGTTTAACTGAATAATCATACACGTTCAGGCTGAATACATCAAAATAGTCTTTTGAAGCGATAATTATTTCATCAGGTGCATGTCCGCCATAACGGATGCCGAGGTTCAGGTGATTCGGATCATATTTCTTAATGGCAGTATTAACAATCTCAATAAATTTCGTAAAGGTTTCGTAGGCGAAGGTTTTGCGGCGTTCCGGTGTATCTCCCGCGACAAGATAATTTTTAAGGGCTGCCTTCATTGGGGTATCCTCTCCTTCGAGGATAACATTTATCAGTTCCTGCTCCCTGTCAGGCCATGGTTGTTCGTTACCGATAAAATAGCCCAGGAGCCAGGGATCATCCTTCAGTGGCAGGCATTGCCTTGCTGCAGCTTTATCCACTGACTCAACGTAACCGGGAGCATAAACATCGGGTAAACCCATGGTACTTGCACTGATACCCCATCCACTGATATTTGCAACATAAGGTTTGCGCCGGAGGGAGCCAAACCCGGTATCTGACCAGTTTGCTATGGTGTTCAGCCCCCAGTTGTCCATCCTTCGGATGGTAAAGTCCATCCATTTATTGTACCAATCAGGTCCAAAACGACGGGAAAGATTCCATAGATAAAACGATGGAATACCTGTCTCACCGGCTCGTGTCCTGGCATTGTTCAGATCTGCAGGTGGAAGAGCAGTATAAATATATTCGCGACCCTTTACACGCGCCAGGCCCCAACCAGGTGTAATACAGGTAGCGCCTGCAGAAAAAAAGAGGTAGCCTTCAGGATCAACAAACCACCACCTGTCATGTATTTTCTCAACCCGGAAAAACCCGGTTGCTTTTGCCCTCGCGTTAAGGAAACCACCATATTTTGAGACATTAAAATCACCCGGCGCCAGTGAAGCTTCCTCTTTGCTCCATGCAGCCTTAAGATCATCTGTTGTTTTTGCTTTGCCGGGCCATTCGTCGGGAATCCACTGTCCAAATTCATCCACTAAGGGTATCGGGTTCAGTATTGAATCCTCAGCAATCATTGTAAGCCGTATTTTACTTAGCCCGAGGGTTTGTGTCCCAATGGGATGCTGCATCTGCAAACCAATCGAATCAACCCGGGTAATTGAACCTACCGTGGTGGTGAATTCTATCCAGCCCGCGTGTCGCGGTGTTTTCCAGATAGCCGCCATATCATGTCCCTGTGTATTTCTCTTTTGAAAATGGATCAATGGAACAGAAATACGGATCCATGCTCCCTGAAAAGGATTTATTCGCAATCTGCGCGTTCCATCTTTATCATAGAGAATAATATCAAAACGCTGTGTGGTAGAGGATTTCATATCAAATGTCAGGTACTCATAGGAAGACCAGTCAGAAGGCAAATCGGGGTTCAGTTCCCTCGCAGCCCACTTTTTTTCTGATTGGGTTCCCGTGAAATTTACCACAAACGTTTCTTCCTTTGAGGTACAGGAGGTTATAAGTAAAATAATGAAAGTGATTCTTAAAAAGGAATTTAATGCATTCATCTTTTCTGGTTTAAGTTATTTATTTTATTAACCTGTTTTACCGAAAATAGAAAGAGCCACTGTGTGATTTGCATTGTTGTCTGATCTTTCCGGTTTTTCGGCTGTAATTAATTCTGTAATCAATATTTTATTGGAATTTTCAAATCCGGCAGCACACAGTAAACCTGGTGTTATGCCTTCCGGCTTACTGCAACCTGGACAGATATTCTTTCGCCCAGATATGGTTCATATTTAGCTTTTCCGCATCGGAAAATTCCTTTTTAGCTTCCTGCTGCATATCCTTGCCCAGGTATCCAAGGCCGATAAGATAATGTGCATCAGCCTTTCGGTCGTCAGGTGTCAGGCGTTCCCCGAATTTTGCAAAGAAGTCTATTTCTTCCCTTTCAAGTCTTTCTTTTCCATAGCTGATCAGTCCGTTAAATATTTTACCGGCCTCATCCGTTTTTCCAAGCTTTTTTAAACACATGGCCTTGTAAAAATATATATCTGAAAGCTGATCGTTTTGGCGCAGATTGACCGCTTTTGTCCATGCTTCCCTGGCATTTTTAAGATTGCCCATCTTTTCATAAACCAGGCCAACGAAATAATATGCCTCGCAGGCCCGACCTCCCCTGTACTCTTCAGCGACCATCATATTTTCAGGGTATTTCTGCGCAGTAAAACCATCATTGAGCGCTTCTTTGTAGCGACCGGCCCTCAGATGTCCGTATCCCCTGAGGAGGCAGGCATTCAGATAGGATCCGTACATCTTATCAACGCCTTCCCATTGCGGAAAATCACGACTACCGCACATTGCAAGGGCTTCATCATACCTGCCCGATTGCACGAGCAGCAATATGATCCGTGACAGCGCATCAACAACGTTATTATTCTCAATAACCTCCCGGTTATCCATTAAGAGTTTGAGCCGTTTCACGGGATCTGTCCTCGCCGCAGCATAGATCAGGTCCAGTTCAAAAAACCATCTTTGTTCTGACCGGTTCAATGAAACAGCTTTTTCGTAACTTGCCACAGACCTGGCGATATCATTGTATGTTTTGTAATATGCCATTCCAAGATTCCTGTGCACAAGGGCGAATGAACCATCCAGTTCCGATGATTTTTCCCAAAAGCTGATAGCTTTTTCAGGTTGCATTTCAAACAGCAGATTTCCGAGATAGAATGGCGCTTTTGAATCGGAAGGATTGATGCTGCGGGCAGTCTCCAGTATTTCGATTTCTTCGAGCCTGAATGGGAAACAATAATCAGGTGACATCATTGATGCCTTCTTCAAATGATCAAGAGCTTTTGAAGAATCGCCTTTCTTTGAACAGAAAAAGCCAAGATAATATTCTCTCATTGGCGAATCTCCAATCGTTCCCAGGCTCGTGAGTTCAGAATCAGAAAGAACTTCGATTGCCTCATCAATTAAACCGGCATTGGCATATTCGAGGGATAGTTCGAGGCAAGACTCAGAATATCCCCTCATCTTTCTCTTCAGTTCCAGTAAAATTTTGCCGGATTCGGGGTTGTTACCCAACAATTTGTTGGCCAGGAAACTCTCGAAACGGGACCCAAAATCGAGAGGGTCAAACTCCATTGTCCCGCTGCTTACTTCCAATGCAAGCGCAGGCAAATTCTGCTTTCTGAGAAGGGCAGATTTAAGGTTCCTTGCCCTGGTGTTGTTTGCGTTTGTTGTGAGTGAACGATCAATGTTTTCAAGCACCAGATCGTAGTTACCCCGACTAAAGTCCATTTGTGCAAGCTGAAAATACGCGGCTGAATGAAACGCGTAGCTCCACGTTGCCTGGTAGAAGTTTTTATAGGCTTCCTTTTCCTCTCCCCTGAATCTCTGGCACAGTCCCAGGTAATAATAAGCCTCTCCGTCCCTTGGTTTTGTGTGATTCTGCGTTATTCTTTTAACCGCGGCCCGCAGGTGATTTTCGGCCTTATCGTAAATACCTCTCCTTAGATAGAGTAAGCCAAGGGCTGTGTTGACCCTGTAGTCTCCAGGATCCCGGCTGAGGGCCTCTTCATAATACGGGTATGGTTCCAGGCTTGCGCTGTGAAACTGGGAAATCCTTAAGCCGGCCTGGTAAAGCTCCTCCACAGAACTGATTTCCTTCGGGGATTTTGGCGGCCTGGTAACTTCCGGAAATGGCAAATCAGGATTCTCAGCCGGTTGATAGCTTATCAACTCCTTCCCTTCAACCGAAGACAAAGTCACTCTGACATCTGTCTGAATTGTATTTAGGGGAACGCCGATCTCCTTTATGAAGGGATTGGCAGGATCGATCGTAATTTTCTGTTCAAAAATTGTTTTATCCTTTATGGTGACTAATACTTTTGCATTTTCCTGCCGGGAAGTTGTGTTAAATCCAAGACTGAGTTTGCCATTTACCGGAAATTCAAGGTTGACGGCAGCATCGATGCCGGCATTTTTCACGCCATTAATTCCCCGTATCGGGTACCAGTATTGTTTAAGGTACTTCGACTCATAAGGCTGAAGCCAGCTATAATCCGGCTGATTGTCTGAATACCCTCCCACCATTAATTCGAGGGCAGGGCCATCAGAATCTGTAAGGGATTTATCCCACATCTTACCGCGGGGGCCATTGCTCCATGTCCAGAATTTTTTCCCCGGGGCTATGTTATGGTTGGATACGATCATCGTCCCCGCCCCTATTCCATGGTCATACCCCCCAACGAAATCATCCTCATAATTGTAAGCGAAAATGGAGGTCCACTCCTCGTGGTTCTTCCACCAGCTAACATCAACTCCCCTGGTATAATCAACATCATTAAATACTTCGTGTGATATGGGCCACTTCAAAAATTCGTTTTTGGCATGATAGGTTCCCAATACCGTTGAAGGGGGGAACAATACCTGGTAATTATCGTTGGTATGAACGCTTGTATTGGCGAAATAGAGAAACGAATTTGTGAAGGGCGTTGCGTTAATAGGGTGGAATGTAACCTCGAAATACGATTTTCCGGGATAGACTGATATCCCAAGCATAAATTTCATCCGGTCCCGGATCTCCAGTTCACCGATCCAAAGGGTTGCGCTACCGTCAGGATTTTCCCTGATGTCATAATCCACCGGCATAAATGCATTCGGCCTGTGGTGATGAGGAAAATTCCATTCAATCCCACCTTCCAGCCAGGCTCCCAGCATTCCAACAAGAGCAGGTTTAACTACATGTTGGCGATAGATGAATTCATGGTTGTTTGTTTTGTCCAATGCTCCCCATAAGCGGCCGCCTATCTCCGGTAAAACATCAACTTTAATATATTCATTTTCAATATAAACCATAAGGTATTCCCTGTCAACTTTCCTTCTGGAGAGATTCTCATTTATCGGGTAAGGGTACACCCTTCCCTGGGCTCCCTGGTATGCCCGGCCGTCGTAGAACCTGGGAGTGGTACTTGCAGGGTCAACAACATAAGTAGGAATGAGCGTGGATTCCTCCCAGATTTTTACTTGTTTGGTGTCGCGTATGTCAGGCTGGTTGCAGCTTTGGGTAATGCTTAGCAAGAGCATTATTCCGGTAAACAGGCGTAAATTGATCATAATGCTTAGTTGTTTAGTTTGCTTTCAGTTCGTAGTTTGTACATCTTATACCCGGTTTCCCTTGATTTGATGATCATTTCCTGCTGAGGGATATCTCCTGCCGTAAGGAACCCGGCCTGGTAATTTTCGCCATCACCCCTGCCGGCTACCGACTGGTCCACCAGTTGAAACCAATGGGCTCCAACCATGTAAGGATTTTCAATGGCGCTTTTAAGATAAAAACTAAAGAGTTCTGCCCTTTCATCCTGGTCGGCAGCATAACGGAGCCCAGGCTGGAGAAGCCCTGTTTCAAGGCTTCCAAAGTGGTATTCACCAATAATAACAGGGTAGTCTCCGCCATCGGGAGGGATAAGTTCTGCACAGGTGTACCTGTACCGGTTAAAACTTACAATATCGCAGTATTTTGAGGCTACCTTGATCATGTCGTTAAGGGAAGTATCCTCCGGGTAGAGGTGAAAATCCATCCGGCTGCCAAGGTATAAGAGTTCAGGAACCTGCTCCCTGACTGCATTGCGGCATACAGAGTGATAGAGCGTGGCAAATTCGATCATAAATTCCTTCATATCGGCAGCTGCCCCGGGGATTACCTTCCGGCTCTGAAGAATCTGCTCCCATGAAGCGAATAAAGTACCCCACGATTTATTCAGTGCTCCAATGTTTTTGTATTTCCTGACCATCCTGTCCCGGAATGCCATTTTTGCCGGTTGATCTTCAGGAGCCATCTGTATCTGTTCGGCAATTTTCGGGGCCCATTTAACCCCCCATTTTAATTCATTGTCGATAAATACCCCGATACACCACGGGTCGTTCATCTCCTCCAGTTTTTCAGATAGCAATCCCGACAAATCCTGGCTATAGCCAGGGAGGTACGGATCGGCAATCAATCCTGTCCTTTTACTGTTAATGGTTAAAACATAGGGAGTTTTCCTCATAAAATAGATCTCACTATCGGACCAGTTTCCGATGGTATTAAATCCCCAGCTACGCAGGCGCGTATGGATCTGCTGCATGGCTGTTTCCTTCCATGCCGGACCGTACTTTCTGTAAAGGTTAACAAGATGAAAGCTGAGGTTTTTCAGCTTTTTATTATCGCCCATGGTTCCATACAGGGCTGATTCAGGGCTTTCATCTCCCGGAAGGTATGAGAAAAAATGTTCGCGGCCGGAAACCCGGGTTTGCGACTGGCGCCCAAATTCAACACAATCAAAGCCATTCGACCAGAAAAGCTTTCCTTCGGGATCTACAAGCCACCACCTGCCTTCATGTTTATCAACTCTGAACCGCCCTGTTGCCTGCAACTGAGGGCCATCCTCCCATCCTCCGTATTTATTCCAGCCGGTAGCCCCCGGGCTTGCTGCCAGGTCGGCCAACTCTTGCTTATTTAAGTCGGTCAGGTCTTTTTCGGTTTTAATTTTCCCGGGCCATTCCCTGTACATAAACTGGCCAAACCTGTCGATAAACGGAAAATACTTTTCTCTTAATTCATTTTCTGTCAGCAGAACGTAAGGATCTTCAAACCAAATTCTTCCGATCCTCACAGAATTTCCGGCAATCGCGGCAGGAAAAAGCAGCTTGATGTACTCAATGGAATCACAGGTACTGTCCATCCAGCCTCTCAGAACACCGTCAGGCTTTCCGTGCATTACCGGGAATAAACTATCGATGCAGGAGGGATGGTTTTTCCTGAAAATGGCCGCTTTGAGGATTTTCTTTCCTCCGGGAGGAACAAGAGTTCCTCCCAGCGTCAGGTCATATTCTCCGAAGCCTAACTCAGCCAATTGGGGTGCGCTTCCCTGATTTTCGATTTCACAACGGACAAAACGATACCCGGAAGCATCCCATAACCCGGCCGGAGGTCTAATCTCAACGGTTGAACCATATTTCCCGGGGACAAACACAATTACAAGCGCACCGTCTTCGAAACAGATTGAATCTCCGTTGACGGAACGTACCAGTTCCGGATCGAAGGTCTTCGGATTAAACAATTCAAGTGATGAATTTTCATGTTTTGCACAGGCTCCGGTCAAAATGACTGTTATTGCAAAAAGAAAAAAGAATGTTCCTGCATGGTTTACCGGGGATGAACTCATGGTATTCATTGTTTAACGGGTTTAATGGACATAATAAAGTCATACCGCTTTGGTGTAACCTGATATTCAGTAAAGACTGATTTGGCAGTGCATCCTAACCCGCTGGTGGCGTAATCGAAATTAAACGTAATCCCGTCATAGGGATGCAGTTGATAGGTGTAAAGGGCTTTTGTGAGATTATCAGTTGAATATGGGTGAGCGCTGAAATTAAATAAGGTATTTCCTTTAAATTCAAGGCCAACGCCGTTAGCATCCACCATTTTCACCCAGCGGTTATCGGTCCTTAAGCCATAATCCTGGGGAATCAGGTAAGGTACATACATCTCTTTTACCGTGGTTTTATAGGTACCTACCTTGTACCCTGTTTTACGGTCAGGATAGTTCTCTTCAGGGCCGCGGCCATAGTATTGCACTTGTTCCAGGCTTTTATCCAGTACCCACATTAATCCGATGCGGGGAAGCCAGGCCGGCATTATGCCGTTCGGTATAATTGTGTGTTCAAGCGTTATTTCGCCGGTATTCTGAACAATGTACCTGAAATTGTTAAAGAAGGCGCCTTTCTTGTTTCCGAGGACCATAACATTCTTTACTTCGATTAAAATAGTGCTGTCCTTCAGTGTTTCCCAGCCAAAATCCTCAGGGTAAACTTTCAGCTTATCGAGGCCCGCTGAGTACCACTCTGTAGCTGCCATATGCCCGTACCCTTCAAGAATGTGCTTAAAGTTTGCCGACCGGAATGTCCATTCGTCTGTTTCATTGGCGAGTGGGGCACGCCAAACATTCATGCGGGCTCCTTCCCTGATAAGCTCTTTTCCCTGGAATTGCAAAGAGGAAAAAGTTCCTGCATTTTTAATAAAAACGTAGCGGAAATCTTTCCCTGTAATGGTTAATTCATCCTTTCCATCAACCACATTCATCGGAATCCGGGATTTCTCCGCGATGGTCTGAACCGGTTTGTACCAGGGCAGTTCCATTTGGTCCCATGCAATTTCATAACCGGCATCTGCCCACCTGCTTTTTTCTTTTTGCCGGAAACTAATCAGCAGCCGGTATTCCACACCTTCTATGATTTCAGGCTTTTTAAACGGTATGGTCACAACTTTCTTTTTCCCGGGTTGGAGTGAAACGGTCATTTCCCCTTCCTGAATTATTTTATCATCAGCCTGAACCATCCAAATGGTATTTAATTCATTAAGATCAGTGAAAAGATACCGGTTTAGTATCTCCACCTCTCCCTTTTCAGCTGAAACAAACTGTGTCTTAACGGGTTGTGCTGATTTCTTTATTTGCATCATTTCAGGCTGCGGCTGCCTGTCGGGCCAAATGGATCCATATGTCCTGGCGCCGATACCGTAACTGAAAAAGTTGCCTCCTGTGGTTATTTCCTCAAAATCCAGCCACAAACCTGCCTGTTTTTTCAGTTCAGCACTGGGAGATTTCAATAAGTTTAAAGGGATAACCTTATCAAAGATCCCAACCTCGTCAATGATGGCATCGCAGATGTAAACATAGGTCTCCTGACCGTGGATTTCAACATTTCTTCCGATATTTACCGGAAACGGCGCGTTCAGAATATTGCCTGAGACTGACTTACGTTTGCTTTCTTTTCCATCGATAAACAGTGAGATATCCGACCCGTTGTACACCGCTTCAACCTTATGCCAGTTATACTCCCAATTGGATGGAAGTTCAATTCTTACAATATTTTTCCGGTTTGTTGTTACATAGAATTCAAGCGAATCTTTTCCTGTCTGGCGTAACCCAAACTGGTAGTTTCCCTTGGTTATTAAAGTCCCGGACGAACTGCTGAGGGCCCGGGGATAAACCCACAGGGAGAGTGTAAGCTGGTTTCCGTCAATCTCCAAGGCTTCATCACGGTAAACTTCCACCCACTGGTCATGGCCGTTCAGATCAATCCCTTTCCCTGTAACCCCGGGGGCAAGTTTTGCTCTGCCCATAAGGTTAACCTGGATGTTATTTCCTGAAAGGTCCTTGATGCTCCGTACTTTTTCAGTGATGCCGGTGCTCACAAAGTCCCAGATGGCTCCACCCATGCTCCGGGGATGGGCATAAATGGCCTCCCAGTAATCGTCAAGACCTCCGCCTGAATTTCCGGTAACAGCAAGGTATTCATCCATAAATGACGGGCGGGGATCGATGTTTTCAGGTACCAGAAGTACATTTGTTATCAATTCGAAAAGTTGAGGGTATCTTGGCCCGATAATCTCCTCGCACGGGTGTGCAAATGCGTTTCCCCCGTACATCCAGTAGCGGGTAGGGTCATATTTTCTGCCTTCTTCAATAACATGGCAGATATTAACCCCTTCCCCACTCTCATTGCCGGCACTCCAGAAAAGTACACTGGGATGGTTCCGGTCGCGCAATACCATTTTCCTGGCTCGCTCGCGGTACATTCCTTCCCATTCGGGCAATTCTGAAACAAATTGAGTTGCATGCGCCTCGTCCCCTGTTTCGTCCACTATGTAAATACCATACTCGTCAGCAAGCTCCAGGTATCTTATCACCGGCGGATAATGAGAGGTTCGCACACAATTTATGTTGTACCGTTTGAGCAGGTTAAAATCCTCTATGATGGTTCTTTCATCCATCGTATGACCATGTAAGGGATGCTGCATATGGCTGTTCGTTCCATTCAGCTTTACAGGCATCCCATTGAGGTAAAAAACCTGGTTCCGTATCCCGGTTTCCTTGAAACCAATCCGGCCAGAGATCACCTCTTCTGTTTTTCCTGCCGGATTAATTAGTTCAAACGCCAGGAAGTAAAGATTCGGGTGTTCAGCCGACCATTTTGCGGGATTAATAATATCTGCCCCCAGCTTAATATTTTGCGAAGCTTTATTCAGAACAGAAAACTTTTCCGAAGTTATGACCTTAACCGCATTCTTTTCCGAATCGAACAACGTGGCCCTGAGGAGGTAGTCTTTCAGGGGTGTGTTTAAATAATTCTTTACCGTAACGGAAATGTCAAGCTTTGCATTTGTATAGGATTCATCCAGGTCGGTTGTTGCAAACCAGTCAAAAACATGCATGCCAGGGGCGGCAAACAGCCAGACATCGTCAAAAATTCCTGCCAGGCGCCAGTAATCCTGGTCTTCGAGGTAATAACCGTCGGAATACTTGTAAACATTGACTGCAATGGTATTACGACCCGTTTTGAGGTATTTTGTAATATTATACTCCGCGGGCTCATGCGCGCCTTCATTATAGCCAACTTCTTTCCCGTTTATCCATACAAACGAAGCAGATGCCGTTTTTTCAAGGCGAAGAAAAATTTCCCGGCCCTTCCAGGAGGCGGGAATGGTAAATGTCTTCCGGTAACTTCCTGTCGGATTATATTCGCGGGGAACCTTAGGAGGGTCAGGCGGAAATGGTGTGGCGATATTTCGGAACAGGGGATCGGAATATCCCTTCATTTCCCAATTGGAAGGAACCTGAATGGTATCCCATTTCCGGTCGTTGAAGTCAGTATTGTAGAATCCTTCCGGCGTTCCTTCCGGAGTATCAGCATAATGGAATTTCCAGGTGCCATTCAGCGACAAAGACCATGGCGATTGATACCGGTTTTTGCTCAAAGCCTCCCCGACAGAATTAAACGGAGCCAGAGAAACATGACCTTCTTCCTGGTTTAATTCAAAAACCGAGGTATTCTCGATGTAATGGTAAACATTTTTGAGATAACCGGCATCCTGGGCTGAAAGCTTAGCGAAAAAAACCAGGATAACCAACAGGCGGGTTGTGGTTTTCATATTTTATGAATTATGAATTTATGTTGCGACAATTTCTCAGTGTTGACATAGTTGTTAACCACACGTATTTATAACCGAACCAGGCATGCCGGTTATCATGCTATGCTTAATTGATAAAATAATTATTCATCAGCATCCGGTTCTTTCATTGAACCTTTGCATTTCTGCTGAAAGGAGGTTCTTTACCTGAATGAACATTATAGAGCCTTCTGAACGTTGCTTTTGAAGCCTCAACCAGGTCGCCGTACGGACGATCTGTTACATCCACAAATCCAATCAGTCCACTCTCTCCATCGCCACGACCGGTGTTTGGCTGATCAATCCACTGGAACCAGTGCGTGCCTATAAGTGCAGGATGTGCTGCTGCATTTTCAACATAATACCGGTAACCTGTGCCCCTCTCTTCAAGGTTACTTACCTGCGCCAGCCAAGGCGAAAGGCCGCGCCCTGCCGTACCGAAATGGAACTCCCCTATGACTATTGGCAAACCTGTAAGGTCGTATATTTTCTGCATCATTTCCGGGTCAACCGAATAGTTATATACGTTTATGCTGAATACATCAAAATAATCCTTTGAGCAAATAATTATCTCATCGGGAGCATGCCCGCCGAAACGGATCCCCAGGTTCAGGTGATTCGGGTCATGTTTTTTTATGGCTTCATTAACGATTCTGATGAATTGGGTATAGGTCTTATAAATGAAGTCTTTGCGCTTTTCCTTGGTATCTCCGTCTGCAAGGTATTTTTTGAGAGCGGCTTTCATGGGTATGTCATCCCCGCTAAGGATAACATTTGCAAGTTCCTGCTCCCTGCCAGGCCAGGGTTGCTCGTTACCGATAAAATAACCCAGGAGGTATTTATCTTTTTTAAGCGGAGCACACTGCCGTGCTGCAGCCTCATCCACTCTGGCGGCATAATCACTGGCATAAACGTCGGGAAGTCCCATAGTGCCGGCGTCAATACCCCATCCACCGCTAATGTCTGCTACATATGGTTTACGTTGAACGGTTCCCAGCGCCAGATCTGACCAGTTCGCAATGGTGTTCAATCCCCAGCTATCCATCCTGCGGATGGTGTGGTCCATCCATTTGTTGTACCAGTCTGTTCCAAACCGCCTGGAAATATTCCACATATAAAAAGCGGGGGGTACATCGGCTTCTTCCGGAACTGGCAGTTCATTATTAAGGCTAACAGGCGGCAGGGCGGTATAGATATATTCCCGCCCCTTTACCCTTGCCAGGCCCCAGCCAGGAGTTATGCAAGTAGCGCCGGCAGAAAAGAAAAGGTAGCCTTCAGGATCAACAAACCACCATTTTTCATTAATTTTCTCGATCCTGAAAAATCCCGTGGCCCTGGTCTTTGCATCCAGGAATCCGCCATACTTTGAAACCTTAAAATCACCGGGGACCAGGGCCGCATCCTCCCCGCTCCATGCAGTTTTCAAGTCCTCAAAATTTTTGGCTTTCCCCGTCCATTCATCGGGAATCCACTGCCCGAATTCATCAACTACCGGTACAGGGCCAATAATTGAATCTTCAGCTGCCATGGTAAGTCTTACGTCGCGTATTTCCATTGTCTGTATTCCTATGGGATGTTGCATAAGTATTCCCAGTGAATCAACCTGCGTGATGGATCCAACAGAGCCGGTGAATTGAATCCAGCAGCCTGGCCGTGGAGTCTTGCCTATTTCAGCCATGTCCATCCCACGGGTATTTCTCTTCTGAAAATGAATCAGAGGAATGGATGTCCTTACCCACACCCCCTGGAACGGATTAATTCGTAATACCCTGGTTCCTTCCGCATCATAGAGAATGATGTCAAACCTTTGCGTTGTGGAGGACTTCATATCAAAGGTCAGGTATTCAAAGCCGGACCAGTCGGATGGAATCTCAGGGTTCAACTCACTGACAGCCCACTTTTTTTCTGTCAGGCTTCCTTCAAAATTCACCACGAATGTTTCTTGTTCTGTTGAGCAGGAAGCTGCAAGCAATAAGCTGGCGATAATTTTTAAAGAGGAAAATGGCTTTTT